>DASPLM010000024.1:0-5600 GCA_035627575.1 Caulobacteraceae bacterium
GCGAAGTTGTTCGGCATCTTGTCGATGAAGAAGGGCCGGTCCGTCTTGCGCTGCACCCGGGTCCGCTCGAGGTACTCCTCGCCCAGGGCCGCGACGGCGGACGCGCCGAGATCTTGCAGCACCTCCGGATAGAGGGAGTCCGACCGCCGCCCCTCGCTGCCGCCCAGCCGCCGGGCGATGGTGATGACGTCCGGCAGCTCCATGGTGCCCTCGACCGCCGAGTGGCTGGAGAGGATCTGCTCGATCAGGGTGGATCCGGCCCGCGGCAGGCCCACCACGAAGATCGGGTCCGCCGCCGGACAGCCCCAACCGACCCGCTCGCCGAAGAAAGCAGGGGTGAAGACGGCGCGCGACCGCTCCAGGTGGGCCGAGGTACCGTCGGGGTCGTAGGTCACCTGCCCCCGCCTCAGCGCGGCGCCCCGAGCGTAGTGGCCGAAGCTCTCGTCCCAGGCGCCGGCGTCCTCGGTCGCCTTGCCGAGCGCGTATTCCAGGTGCAGCCGGTCCTCGTCCGAGAGGTCCGGCCGCGCCAGTTGCTCGCGCATGGCGGCGATGTCGGCCGGGGCGAAACTCCAGGTCTTCAGGTTGGCCAGGCTCCACCACGCTTCCCCCAACTGAGGGCTGAGGGCGACGGCGCGGCGGTAGGCGGCGACGCAGTCCTCCTGCCGGCCCACCGTCTTCAGCGCATGGCCGTAGCTCATCCAGGCCTTGGGGTGATCCGGATAGCGAGCGAGCAGGACGTCGTAGAGCGCGATGGCCTGGTCGTACTCGCCGATGCGGCCCAGCGCGGCGGCCTTGAGGTTCATGTACCCCGCCCGGCCCGGTTCTCGCGCCAGCAGCAGGTCGAGGTGGGCCACGGCCTCCGCGGCGCGGTTCAGTCGGTACAGTACGGTGGCGTAGTTGAACCGCGCGGGGGCGAATCCCGGCGCAAGTTCCAGCGCCCGCGACAACAGCTTCTCGGCGTCCTCCAGCTTGCCCAGGCGGCCGCCGACCTCGGCCAGCATGCGGATAGCCGGGACGTTCTCAGGATCGCGCTTCAGCCGGTCGCGCAGCAGGCGCTCCGCCACGGCGAGGCGGTTGTCGACGAGCGCCGTGGCGGCCTCCAGCAGCCCGGGATCGGAGGTCGAGGCGCGGATCTCCGCCGCCGTGGCTGCATCGGCGCCGGCATCGTCGCCCAGCGCCCGCAGCTGCTCCGCCAGCGCCCGCCAGGCCGGGATCAGCCGCGGCTCCAGCGCTGTCGCCCGCCGGAGCGCGGCCGCCGCCGTCTTCCCATGCCCCAGTTCGGCCATGGCCAGGCCGACCTCGAGATGACCCGGCGGCCACGCCGGCAGGGCGCGGACGACCGGTTCGAGCGTCTCGACCGCCGCCTCCGGGCGGCCCTGGACGCGCTGGGAGGCCGCAAGCAGCAGCAGGGCCTCGGGATGGCCCGGATAGGCGCCGAGGATCTCCCGCGCCTGCGCCTCGGCCATGGCGGGATCGGACGCGAGCAGGCGCGAACCGTGGGCCAGCGCCGTCGCCAGGGTCCCCGTCGTCACCACTTCATCCGTCACGCGACCGCCTCCCAAGGGAGCGACAGTGGCGGCCGGCGCGCGACTGTCAATCGCGTGGTGAAGGCGGGGGTCAGCGCGACTCGAGCTTGAGGCTCGCGGCGATCGCGTCCCAGGAGATGATCTTGAAGTTCTGGTGCTCCTGCGGACCGACGTTGCGGCCGTCCTGGGCGATCATTGCGCCGTGCGGGAAGGCGGCGCCCAGGGAACGGCTGGTCACCTCCAGGCCGTCGGTTTCGGAAACCCCGTCGATGCCCGTCGCACCGTCGGCGACCACGGCGAAGGAGCCGATGTATTCGTTGGCGCCCTCGCGCCGGAACACGGCGTAGCTGTTGTTACCCTGGCTGGAGAGCACCAGGTATCCGCGCCCGCCGCCAAGGTCGTAGAGGCCGACGCCCTCCATGTCATCCTTCAGGGCCGGGTTGGCGGCGACGGCGGCGACGGAGGTGCGCGCGGCGCCGCCCTTCGGCTCGGCGCTCATGCGCCACAGGCCGACGTCCTCTTCGGCCACGTAGAGCACCCCGGTCTCGTCGTCGGCGACGCAGCCCTCGGCCTGGCTGCCGAAGGCGAACTCGCGCACGAGCTTCGTGCGCACCTTGCCGCCGCCGGCGTCGACCAGCTCCCACTGCTTCATCCGGCCTTCGGTGTCGTTGACGAAGACGTAGGTCTTCTTGGACCGGCGGCTGCGGTAGAGGCAGAGGCCGTACGGATCGGGCAGGCCCGTCGCCTGGACGCCGTCGGCGACGGCCACGAGGCGGCGCGCCTTGGGATCGACGCGGTAGATTGCGATGCTGTCGTCCGTGCGGTTGCTGGCGAGGACGAGGCTGACCGGCTTGCCGTCCAGCATGAAGCCGTCCCGCAGGTCGACATTGTTCATCTTGCCGTCGGGCAGGAACTGGAGGGTCTTGCCGTCCAGGCCGTAGACGTACAGCCCGGACTGCTTCTGCGTGCCGATGACGAGGCTGAGGCTCGGATCGGTCGGGTGCACCCAGACGGCCGGGTCGTCGGCGGCGTCGCCGTCGGTCTCCACCGGTACGGTCTCGACCGAGGCGACGACCGTCGGCATGGGCGACTCCAGCCGGCGGCGTGGGTCCTGCGGGGCGCCAACGGCAAGCTGCAGCCGGCCGGCCAGGTCGGCGAAGGACACCAGCTTGTAGTTGGCGCCGGCGTCGTCCGCCTCGTCGGTCACCAGCAGCACGCCGTTCGGCAGCCCGGCGCCGAGCGACAGGCTGGACGCGAACAGCGCCGTGGGTTCGTCCACCCCGTCGGCGCCGCCCGGCGCCGCGGCGATCGACAGCCGGCCGGCGAGCCGGTGGTCGGCGGAACGGTCGTAGACGTTGAGCTGCCCGGCGCTGGCGTTGGAGACCACCAGCCAGCGGGCTCCGTCGCCGCCGTCGTAGAGGGCGAGGCCGCCGACCTCCTCCTGGATATGGCCCAGCCGGCGGGCGTCGATCAGTTCGGGCACGACCTCCGCTTCGGGATCGGCCGGGAAGCGCCACACGCCGACACCCTGCTCGGCGACGTAGAGATCGCCGGTGGCGTCGTCCGCGGCGCAGTAGCTGACTTCCGACGCGAGGTGCAGGCGGCGCACGGGGCGCGCGTCCAGGCGCCCGTCGGGCGACGCATAGACCACGAACTGCTGGATCTCGCCCCCGCCGCCTAGGGCGTAAGCGTAGAGGTTGCCGTCCAGCGCGCTGGCGAACAGGCAAAGGCTCTCCAGGGCGAAGCCCACGGGCACGGCGCGGGCGCCGATCTCGACCAGCCGCCCGTCGAGGCCGCCTTCGTAGAAGCGCAAGGTGTTGGCCTGGGCGTCGCCGGCGGCGAAGACCGTGGCCCGGCGTCCGCCCACGGGCACGTTGTAGCGGACGTCCACGCCCACGACCTCGCCTCCGGCCGCGGACGACTGCCGCGCGCCATCCAGGCCGTAGACCTCCAGCCCGCCCAGTTCGCCCGAGCCGACGATCCGCGCCGATGCGGCGTCCGCCCCCAGCCACACCACCGCGCCGTTCGCGCCGCCCTGGGCGGTCGGCTGGGTCTCGCGCGCGGCGGAGACCGAGGGCGCCGCCGGCGCGGCCTGGGCCAGAGCCGATCCAGCGCAGAGGAGGGACGAGCCCATCAGCAGGGCGACAAATGAACGAGCCATTCCAGATCTCTCCTCGACTGTCACAGGACTTTCAAGCCGGTGTGGTCTGCCCCCGCGGGCTTAAGCGAGGTTACAGCACCGCCTCTCGCCTGCAAGAGATATTCTATTTTGGTTGCCAGATGGAATATCTGTTGTAGCATCACGCCAACCATAACGGCGGGGTCGCAGGGAAATCGGCGCCAGACCGGAACACAGGGGGAAGATCCATGCGTAGCTCAAGGCTGGCCCTGAAGGCCGTACTGCTCGGCACCACGCTGCTGGCGCCGGGATTCGCCCATGCGCAGGAGGAACCGACGGCCGTTGAGGAGGTGATCGTCACCGGACGTCGCGCCGCCGACCGCGCCGCCATCGAGGACAAGCGCGACGCGGACGGCCAGATCGACAGCGTCCGCGCCGACGAGGTCGGCAAGCTGCCCGACCAGAACGTGGCCGAGGCGCTGCGCCGCCTCCCCGGTCTGGCCGTGGCCAACGACCAGGGCGAGGGGCGATATCTCTCGGTGCGGGGCGTGTCCCCGGACCTCCTGAACGTGACGCTCAACGGCCAGACCGCCGCCGCGCCCGAGCCGGAGTCGCGCCAGGTCAAGCTGGACGACATCCCCTCGGCGCTCATCGGCCGCGTGACGGTCGTGAAGACGCTGACGCCCGACCTGGACGCCAACGCCATCGCCGGGGCGGCCAACATCGAGACCCTGACCGCCTACGACCGCAACCGCACCTTCGGAACCGCCCGGGTCGCCTACGGCTACAACGACATCAACGGCTCTAACCCGTACGAGTTCGACGCCTCGTGGGGCACCGTGTTCGGGGCCGACCGCCAGTTCGGCGTCGTCTTCGCCATCAACCACTCCGAACGCCAGCTGGCGCCCGACAACCTGCAGGCCGGCGGGAGCTGGGACGAGGTGAACGGCTTCGAACTGCCGCTCGAGTACTCGATCCGCAAGTACGACACCGAGCGCCGCCGTAGCGGCGCCGTGCTGAACCTGGACTGGCGGCCCAACGACGCGGTCGAGACCTACGCGCGCATCCTCTACTCCAAGTACGAGGACCAGGAGCTGCGCAACAACTTCACCGTCGAACTGGACGAGGACGAGCTGTCCAACCAGACCGACACCACCGGCGACTTCGCCGAGGCGGACGCCATTCGCGCGCTGCGCACCCGCCAGGAAGACACCAGCTCCTTCACCAGCACGCTGGGCGCCCGCTTCGAGATCGGCGAGAGCGAGCTGACCATCGAGGGGACCTACACCAAGGCCGACAAGCGCGACCCGCGCCGCGACGAGTGGATCTTCGAGGCGGGCGACGTCACCGGGTCCTACGATCTGGGACCGGAACTGTTCCGGTTCTTCCCCGATGCGACCGCCTTCGACTCCGCCAACTTCGAGTTCGACGAGACCAGCTACGAGAGCCGTCACGCGGTGGAGGACCTCTACCAGGCGCGCATCGACTACCGCATGCCGCTGACCTTCGCGGACGAGACGACCCTGAAGTTCGGCGCCAAGATCCTCGACCGGACCAAGACCAATGACATCGACGCGACCATCTATGACGGCTTCGCCGGTCCGGACCTGACGCTGGACATGTTCGAGGGCGCCACGATCCCGTCGATCTACGAGGGGCGCTATCCGTATGGCCCCACCGTCGACGGCCGCGCCGCCGACGCCTTCTTCCGCGCCAACCAGGACCTGTTCGAGATCGACGAGGAGGGCACGGTCGGCGACAGCCTGGCCGGTGACTTCGAGATCCAGGAGACCATCATCGCCGGCTACGTCATGGCGACGATCAAGACGGGCCAGTGGACCGTCGTGCCGGGCGTGCGCGTCGAGCACACCGAGAGCGAGTACGCCGCCAAGGCGGTGCTGGACACCTACACCCTCGCCGACCTGGACCGGCCCTATGACGTGTTCGGCGGCCAG
>DASPLM010000025.1:0-2161 GCA_035627575.1 Caulobacteraceae bacterium
GCAGGCAAGGCACGCCGTCGGCCGGGCAGGCTCTCAGGAGGCTCTCCGCCTCGTCGGGGCGCCCCGTGGCGGCGTAGGCCATGGCCAGGGTCGGGTCGAAGTTCACGGCCATGTGGGCCGGGCCGTACATGCGGCCCAAGGTGTCTCTGAACCCGGGCGCGCCCATGGTGCGCAGGTATTCCGGCCAGTCCTGGTCGGAGGCGGCGGCCGACGCGGCGATCCAGGTGCTCAACAGTCCCCGGTACGGCTCGCCGATGGTGACGATGGCCCGCTCCAGCAGGCGTTTGGCTTCCGTCCGGTCGTGCAGCGAGGCGGCGGTGTCCGCGGCCGAGAGCAGGGCCCCGCCGCCGCAGTTGCGGCAGGCCACGGCCGGCTGGTCCGCCGCAGGCTGGGCGGCCTCGAGATGGAGGCGCAGGGCGGCCCTCAGGTCGCCCGTGTAGGCGGCCACCGCCGCTTCCTGCTCCTTGCGGTGGAATACGGCGGCCCAGTCGGCCATTTCCTGGGCGCGGGGGCCCTTCAGCAGCGACGCCGCCTTGCGGCCCGCCTCGATGCGGCGCTCGATGTCGCCACGCAGGCTGGCGGCGCTGGCCACGGCGAACCAGGCCGGCGGCAGGTCGGGGTCCAGCTCCACGGCCTGGCGGGCGTGCTCCTCGGCCGCGGCGGGGTCGCGCGCGGTCTGGGCAAGCATGGCATGGGCCCAGGCGCGCTGGCGGCGCGAGCCGGTGATGGTGATCTGGGTGTAGACCGTCTCGGCCCGCTCGCGCTGGTCGCGCCCCGACAGCCAGGCCGCGAAGCGCTCGGGCTGGGTGGCGCCGTAGACGGTAAGCGCCGACTTGGCGATCAGGGCGTCCAGCTGCTCTTCGGTCCCGCGGAAGGTGTGGCCGGCGACCGCGCCCGCCCGCGCCGTCACGGCGATGCCGTCGGCGGTGCGCACCACCTCGCCGGAGATGCGCGTCTCCTCGCCCAGCCACTGGCGCAGGAAGGCCTGGAGTTCGCCGATAGAGACGCCCGTCTGGGGGATCTCGACCTTGATGTCGTTCTTCCAGTTCCCGTAGCTCTCCTCCGCCCGGTACGAGACGGTCTGCTTCTGCAGCCGGTTCAGCTCGTCCAGCAGGCGGGTGGCGACCACCTGCCCGGTCATGCCGCGCCCGGCCATGTCGGCCGGCACGCTGAAGGGCTCGACCACCAGGCTGCGGGTGTTGGCGGCGTCCCAGGCCACGGCGCCCAAGGCCACGGCGACAACCATCCCCGCCAGGCCCGTGAGGACCTTCAGCGCCAGGCCGGCGCGCTCGCTCAGGATCTGGGTCTTGATGAGGCGGTTCTGGTTGACCAGCAGGCGGCGCGACACGCCCAGCGGCGCGGCGCCGGCGGCCTCGGCCTCCATGGCCATGTCGATGGGATCGTTGGTGGTCGGCGCGGGCTCCTCGCCCATTCGTCTGCGTGCCATGTCGTCCCCCAACGCCCTGAAGCAGCGGCGAGATTGACGGCGCGCCGCGTCCGCCGCAAGCGCCGTGACAGGCGCCCGTGCTTCACGCTAGGTCATGGGTCATGACCCTGCGCATCCTCGCGGCCAAGACCGCCTCCATCGCCGCCCTCCTCGCCGTCGCCGCTCCGGCATTCGCGGGCGAGGGCATGTGGACCTTCGACGCCTTTCCCATCGCCAAGGTGAACGCCGCCCTGGGCACGAAGATCGATCAGGCTTGGCTCGACCGGCTACGCAACGCCGCCGTGCGCATTCCCGGCTGCTCCGCCTCGCTGGTCTCGCCGGACGGCCTGGTGCTGACCAACAACCACTGCGTCATCGGCTGCGCCCAGGACCTGTCGACGCCCGAGCGGGACTACGTGAAGAACGGCTTCCTGCCCGCCACGCGCGCAGAGGAGCGCCAGTGCCCCGGCGCCACGGCCGAAATCCTGACGGAGATCAGCGACGTCACCGCCCGCGTGAAACAGGCCGCCGCCGACAAGACCGGCCAGGCTTTCACCCAGGCCCGCGACGCTGAGATGGCGGCCATCGAGAAGGAGGCCTGCAGCGCGGACAAGTCGACCCGCTGCCAGGTGGTGAACCTGTACCGCGGCGGCCAGTTCAAGCTGTACCGCTACAAGCGCTACACCGACGTGCGCCTGGCGTTCTCGCCAGAGCACGCGGCGGCGTCCTTCGGCG
>DASPLM010000026.1:0-3077 GCA_035627575.1 Caulobacteraceae bacterium
ATGTAGAAGTGGTGCGCGCCCGGCAGGCCTTCCTCGGCCGCCCGTTTCAACGCCGCCTTGACCACGCCGCGCAGGGCTTCCTGCGCCATCTGGTCGTAGTGCATCTCGTCCTTCGAAAAGGCGTCCTGCGTCATGCAAGCCTCAACCCGCGAGCGGCGTTACTGATCCCGGCCCGTGCCGCAAATTGCACGACGGGCCGAAGTCGCCACCCTACACCAGAGCCGCGCCATGCAGAACGGGGACCGCGGCGAGATTTTTCACCTGAGGTATCGGGGAGGAGAGAGTGGGGGATTCTGTTGCCAGGCTCCCCCGGGCCCCGCCTAGGGATCTGAACCCCTAGGACTTAATTTGAAAAGCGTCGCACCGCATTACGCAGCGAGACGGACTTCTCCAGCGAAGTTATCGTTCGCAGTTAGTAAATGACCCGGAACGGTGGGTCAGTCCGAGAGAAAGCAACGCCTTTACACGTCCGTCGATGCTGATCGGCCCCAAAGCTCCCCGCCGATAACGCGGTAGGAAAGGATTGGTGGAGCCGCCGGGAATCGCACCCGGGTCCGGTCCGCTTATTATGCGCGCGTTTATCTCCATAGTCGGGCCGAAGCCCGACGAGAGGAATATAGGCGCTCAGGGCCGGAATCGAAAGGGCCGCGGACTGCCTGTGGCAATCCGCGGCCCTTCGAAGACGATCGGGCTGAGATCAGCCGCGGCAGCTGCCGCCCATCGGGCAGACCCCGCGGTCCTTCTCCTTCATGATCTCCTGGGCTTCGCGGGCCTGTTCGTCCCATTCGGCCTTGGTCATGCAGAGCTTGGTGCGGGTCCGGCTGCTCTTCACGCGCGTGCCCGTCGGGGGACGCACGTTGCGGCAGATGACCTTGTTCGGGTCGCTCGCGCCGACATCGGCCGTGGCCGACGGATTGGACGCGGGTTCGGACCGCTCGGCCGGCATCGACGAGGGGTCGAACACCTGAGCGACGGCGGCCGTCGAAAGGACGCCGGCGATGCCGACGGCGATGAGGGAAAGGCGAAGCACGAGAACCCCCAGGAGGAAGGCCAAGCGGCCGTTTCAAAAAAACGACGTTAGCTAATTAATCTTCGGGTGACCAGTGGGACTCTCGCGGCAGGTCAGGCGCCCGGAGGACTCGGGGTGCGCGGCCAGTCGGGAACCTGGTTGCGCAGCCACGTCAACTGGCGCTTGGCGTAGCGGCGCGTTTCGCGCTTCGCCGCCTCCGTCGCGGACGCCAGATCGACCTTGCCGTCGAGGTGCGCCAAGAAGTCGCGCATGCCCGTGGCCTTCATCGCCGGGAGGGCGGGGTCGAGGTTTCGCGCGCCCAGGGCGGCGACTTCCTCGAGCACGCCGGCGGCCACCATGGCGTCCAGCCTGGCGTCGCAGCGGTCGTAGAGGGTCTGCCGGTCCGGTTCGACCACCACGGCTTCGTAGTCCCCCGGGGCCAGCAGCGGCCGGGTTTCGCCCTGCCAGGCGGTGAGGGGCCGGCCCGTCGCCTCCAGCACGCTCAACGCCCTGACCAGACGCTGGCGGTCCGCCGGCGCGATGCGGGCCTCGGCCTCGGGATCGGCCGCCCGCAGCGCCTCGCGGATGGCCCCTTCCCCCATCTGGTCGTAGCGGCGGGCGACCTCGTCCCGGGCCTCCGGCGGCACGGCCGGCATGTCGGCGAGCCCCCGGGTGAGGGCGTGGAAGTAGAGACCCGTGCCGCCGACGACCACGGCCGTCCGCCCCTCCGCCCCCAGCCGCTCCAGCACCGCCGTCGCCGCGCGCAGCCAGCGTCCCACCGACCAGCCGTCGGCAGCGTCGGCCACGCCGTAGAGTTCGTGCGGCGCACGCGCCTCGTCCTCCGCCGGCGGCCGCGCGGTGAGGATCCGCAGGTCCCGGTACAGCTGCATGGAATCGGCATTGACGATCACCCCTCCGGTCTCCTCGGCCAGCCGCAGGGCGAGCGCCGACTTGCCGCTGGCGGTGGGGCCGGCGATCAGGCGGATACGGGCGGGGGTTTGGGCCATGGCCTCGTGGACTTGTGAGCGGGGCGGCCTTGTATCGTCGGGCCGGGGCGCGGATATGGAGCCCCCGCCCCGAGACGCGCAAGCCATGACCGACCTTCCCTCCCGCGAGACCATCCTCTCCGCCCTCGACCGCATCAGGGACCCGAAGAGCGGCAAGGGCCTGGCCGAGGCCGGCATGGTGCGGGGCCTGGCCGTCGGCGCGGGTCGGGTCGGGTTCATGCTCGAGGTCTCGGCCGCCGACGCCGCGGCCTACGCCCCCATCCGGGCCGTGGCCGAGGCGACGCTCCGCAACCTGCCCGGCGTGGCGGACGCCCGGGTGGTGCTGACCGCCGAGGCCGGGGCTGCCGCCGCGCCGGCGCCCCGGACCCGCAGCGCCTCGCTTTCGCCCGACGCCCTGATGGCCAAGAAGCCTGCGCCGGTCCCCACCAGCCGCCCCGAGCACGTCCGCCGCGTCATCGCCGTGGCCAGCGGCAAGGGCGGCGTGGGCAAGTCGACCGTGGCGGTGAACCTGGCCTGCGCCCTGGCGGCGCTGGGCCAGAGGGTCGGCCTGCTGGACGCGGACGTCTACGGTCCCTCGGCCCCCCTGATGCTGGGGCTGAAGGGGCCGCCGGAGTATGGCGAGGACGAGAAGATCGTGCCGCTGGAGGCCTGGGGGCTCAAGGCCATGTCCATCGGCCTGCTGGTCAACGCCGACCGGGCCATGGTCTGGCGGGGGCCGATGGCGTCGCGGGCGCTCACCCAGATGCTGACCGGCGCCCGCTGGGGGACCGAGGCCGAGCCGCTGGACGTGCTGGTGGTCGACCTGCCGCCCGGCACCGGCGACCTGCACCTGGAGCTGGTGCAGAAGACGCTGCTGGACGGGGCGGTGGTGGTCTCCACCCCCCAGGAGATGGCCCTGATCGACGCCCGGCGCGCCGTTGCCATGTTCGAGAAGCTGCAGACGCCCGTGCCCATCCTCGGCATCGTCGAGAACATGGCGTGGTTCCCCAACCCCGCCACCGGCGAGCCGATCCACATCTTCGGCAGCGGCGGGGCCAGGGCCGAGGCCGCGCGGCTGGAGG
>DASPLM010000027.1:0-8612 GCA_035627575.1 Caulobacteraceae bacterium
CGGCGTTCAACGGGAATGGGTGCGCGCATACTTCCTTGTCATCCCGGACGGCGCGCAGCGACGATCCGGGACCTTGTTCAGGATGTGGCTCTGCTTGCGCTCCGTGCGGACGGAGGTCCCGGATAGCGGCTTCGCCGCTTCCGAGATGACAAGCTGTTGTTAGGCCATCCCCGCTTTCTTCAGCTGTTTGTACGCCGCGATGACGCGCTGAAGCTTGTGTTCGGTGGAGCGGTCGCCGCCGTTGGCGTCGGGGTGGCAGCGTTTCACCAGCTCGGTGTAGCGGGCGCGGATGGCCGGGCCCTCGGCGGTCTCGTCGAGGTCGAGGTCGGCGAGCGCCTGGCGCTCCATCTTGCCGAGGCGCCGGGCGGGCTCGGCCGGGCGGGCGTCGGCGCGGGATCCGCCGAACATGGTGAAGGGGTCGACGAAGGCGCCCGGGCCCTTCTTGGCGGCGCGGCCGGCGAACTCGCGCGCGTCGGGCGAGGCGCGCATGTTCCAGGTCGGCCGGTGGCCGGTCAGGGCCTCCTCGTGCCAGCGCTTGGTCTCGCCGGGGGTCATGCCGGCGAAGAAGTCCCAATTCTTGTTGTACTCGCCCGCGTGGGCCTTGCAGAAGCGGTAGAATTCGCCGGGCAGGTCGCGTGACTTGGGCGCCTTGGCGTCGCCGGCGCGGGAGCAGCCGGGCCACTCGCAGGGCTTCTCGCCCGGCTTGAGGCGCAGCACGTCCTCCTCCGCCGCCTTCGCCTGCTCCTCCTCGAGGGACGGCGGGCGCACACGGATGTCCACGAACTTGGGACGGTATTGAAACGCGCTGCTCATGACCGAACTATGAGACCGAACTTTTCCCGTTCAAGGATTGACATGACCATGGGCGCCGTCGCGGACAGCATTTCCCGGAAACTCGAGGCGGCCTTCGCGCCCGTGGCGCTGGAGGTGCGCGACGACAGCGCCCGCCACGCCGGCCACGAGGGCGCCCGCGAAGGCGGAGAGAGCCACTTCGATGTGGCGATGACGTCGGAGGTCTTCAACGGCCTGTCGCGGGTCGAACGCCAGCGGCGCGTCAATACGGTCCTCGCCGAGGAACTGGCCGGCCCGGTGCACGCGCTCAGCCTGCGGCTCAAGGCGCCCGGCGAAGCGTGACCGCGGGCTGCGAAAAGCAGAGCAAAATCCGTGATTTTCCTGTTCACGCTGTTTTAGCGGTTTACCCTTAAGACGGGTTCCCGGGGCTGCTTCCTGGGGACCGGCATGGGCGAACACGAAAAGGCGAGGGCGCGGATCAACGACGCCGGCCAGGTGCTCCAGTCCATCCTGCAGGCGCAGTACCTGCGCTACTGGCTGATCACCAGCTGGGCCATCGCCCTGTTCGCCACCATCGGCACCACCACCGCCCTGCTGTGGTTCGCCGGGACGTTGGGCGCGGGCGCCGTGCGCAGCTGGTTCGAGAAGCGGCTGGCGGCCAAGGTGGACACCGACTACGGCCTGATCTTCCCCGCCGTCGCCACCCTGACCACCTGCGCCTGGGCCGCCGCCCCGCTGCTGGCCTGGTTCTCGGGCGAGCCGTTCAGCCAGCCGCTGGCGCTGGCGCTGGTGATCTGCGGCTACACCCTGGTGTTCAGCCAGCTGCGCGCCTCGCCGCGGCAGGCCATCGTCATCTCCTCGCCCTACACTATCGCCGCCGGCGTGATGGCGGCCACCCTGTGGGGCACGCCCGCCTTCTGGCCGTTCCTGGCCCTGTTCCCCTTCGTCTGGTCCGGCCTGTTCGTGCAGACGGTGATGACGCTGGCCGCCAGCGCGCGCATCGACGCCTTCCAGGACCACCAGGCCCACCTGATCGAGGAGCTGGAGGAGGCGCGCGACAAGGCCGACGCGGCCAACCGGGCCAAGTCCGCCTTCCTCGGCGTCATCAGCCACGAGCTGCGCACGCCCATGAACGGGGTGCTGGGCGCGGCCCAGCTCCTGACCTCGACCCGGCTGGACCCGACCCAGAAGGAGTACGTCGCCATCGTCCGCAACTCGGGCGACAACCTGATGGCGCTGCTCAACGACATCCTCGACCTGACCCGCATCGAGGCCGACCGGCTGGAGCTGGAAGCGGCCGACGTGGACATCGCCGAGTTCACGGCGCGCTTCGAGCGCACCTGGGCCGGCCGCGCCCGCGAGAAGAACGTCGAGCTGGTGGTCGCCGTCGATCCGTCGGCGCCGGCCTCGGTGGTGGGCGATCCCGCCCGCACCGCCCAGATCGTGCACAACCTGCTCAGCAACGCGGTGAAGTTCACCGACAGCGGCGAGATTCGCCTGACCGTCGGCGCCGAGCGCATCTCGGAACGCCGCGCCCGGCTGCTGTTCGAGGTGATGGACACCGGCCCCGGGATCGCGCCCGAGCACCTGGAGAAGCTGTTCCGCCCGTTCACCCAGGTGGACGGCTCGTCGACGCGCAAGTTCGGCGGCGCCGGCATCGGCCTGACCCTGTCGCAGAAGCTGGCCCAGATGATGGGCGGCGGGCTGGAGGTCGCTTCCGAGCCGGGCAAGGGCTCCATCTTCACGCTGAGCCTGGAGGTGGACGTCCGCGCCTGGAGCGCCGCCCAGGTCGAAATGCCGGTCACCGCCGACACCGACGAGGGCCAGCCGATCCGTGTGCTGGTGGTCGAGGACCACCCGGTCAACCGCATGATCGTCGAGGCGTGGCTGGCCTCGGCCGGCCACATCGCCGTGGCGGCCGAGAACGGCAAGATCGGGCTGGAGGTCGCGGGGGCCCAGGCCTTCGACCTGATCCTGATGGACGTGAACATGCCGGTGATGGACGGCCTGACGGCGACGCGCGCCCTGCGTGCTTCGGACGGTCCCAACCGCGACACGCCGGTGGTGGTGCTGTCCGCCTCGGCCCGGTCCGAGGACCACGAGGCGGGGCTGGAGGCCGGCGCCGACGCCTATCTTAACAAGCCGATCGACTTCAAGGCGTTCGCCTCCCTGCTGAACCGCCTTCCCGGCGGGCGCACGGGGCTGCGCCAGGCGGCCTGAGCCGCCCGCGAGAGCCCTTCAGCCCCGGCCGGCGATCCAGATCGCCAGGCAGACCGCGGCGATGGCCTGGGCCGCCAGGATCAGCTGCAGACGCGTGCGGAAGGGCTGCTTGCGGGTCTTGTGGCGGAACAGGCCCATGGCCGCCAGCGCGCCCGCGCCCCCGCCCGCCGCCACCAGCTTCAGCAGCGCCGCCTCGGACACCCGTCCCTGCCGATGCACGGCGCGCCGCTTGTCCTCGCCGAAGGCGCGGAAGGCGATGGTGTTGATCAGCAGCAGCCAGCCGCCGGCGGCGAGGGCGGCGGCCTGGAGGGCGAAGGACGCGGACATGGGAACAGCTTCGCCGTGATTGGTTTAGAGTCTCCTGAACCCTTCGGAGCCCGATGCGCGCGTTCGCCGAACTGCTGGACCGACTGTCGCTGACCTCGTCGCGCAACGCCAAGCTGACCTTGGTGCGCGATTACCTGCGCGCGACGCCCGACCCGGACCGGGGCTGGGCGCTGGCGGCGCTGACCGGAGACCTCGGCTTCGCCGTGGCCAAGCCGGCGATGATCCGCAAGGCGGTGGAAGCCCGGGTGGACCCGGTGCTGTTCGGCTGGTCGCGGGACTTCGTGGGCGACACCGCCGAGACGGTGGCGCTGATCTGGCCCGCCGACCCGAACCGCCGGCCTAACCGCGAACCCGAACTTTCCGAGGTGATCGACGCCCTGGGCGAGGCCAGGCGCGGCGAGGTCGAGGGGCTGATCGAGGGCTGGCTGGACGCGCTGGACGCCCAGGGCCGATGGGCGCTGCTCAAGCTGGTCACGGGCCAGCTGCGCGTGGGCATGAGCGCGCGCCTGGCCAAGACGGCCGCGGCCATGATCCGCCCGGAGCGCAAGCCGCTCCCGCCCGATCCGGACGATCCGGCCGAAGAAGGCGAGCCGCTCGAGCCCGTGGACGTGTCCGAGATCGAGGAGGTCTGGCACGCCGTCGATCCGCCCTACGCCGACCTGTTCGCCTGGCTGGAGGGCCACAGCGACCGGCCCAACGCCGAGGCGCCGGGCCGCTTCCGGCCGGTCATGCTGGCCGTGGCCATCGACGAGGCGGTGGATTTCGACAAGCTCGCGCCGGCGGACTACGCCGCGGAGTGGAAGTGGGACGGCATCCGCGTCCAGGCGGTGGTGGAAGAGGGCGTGCGCCGCCTCTACAGCCGCACCGGCGACGAGATTTCGAAGGCCTTCCCCGACCTGATGGACGCCCTGACCTTCGAGGGCGCCATCGACGGGGAACTGCTGGTGATCCGCGATGGCGAGGTGGCGCCCTTCGGCGACCTGCAGCAGCGGCTGAACCGCAAGACGGTGGACGCCAAGACCATCAAGGCCTTCCCCGCCGCGATCCGCGCCTACGACCTCCTGGCCGACGCCGGCGAGGACACGCGCGGCCTGCCGCTGGCCGAGCGCCGTCGGCGGCTGGAGGCGTTCGTCGCCCGCCATGCGACGCCCCGGCTGGACCTGTCGCCCCTGGTGCCGTTCGAAAGCTGGGACCAGCTGGCCGCCCTGCGCGCCGATCCGCCGGTGGGCGCCGCCGCCGAGGGACTGATGCTGAAGCGCTGGGACAGCGCCTACGTCGCGGGCCGTCCCAAGGGGCCCTGGTTCAAGTGGAAGCGCGACCCCTACCTGATCGACGCGGTGCTGATGTACGCCCAGCGCGGCAGCGGCAAGCGGTCCAGCTTCTACTCGGACTACACCTTCGGCGTCTGGACCGAGGAGGGGACGCTGACGCCGGTCGGCAAGGCCTACTTCGGCTTCACCGACGAGGAGCTGAAGCAGATCGACAAGTTCGTGCGCGACCACACCACCGACCGCTTCGGCCCGGTGCGGCAGGTGCGGGCGGACCGGGAGTTCGGCCTCGTGTTCGAGGTCGCCTTCGAGGGGCTGCAGCGCTCGACGCGGCACCGGTCCGGCGTGGCCATGCGCTTCCCGCGCATCGGCCGCATCCGCTGGGACAAGCCGGCGCGCGAGGCGGACACCATCGAGACGGTGCAGGCCCTGCTGGAGCGGATCGAGGCCGGCGGGGGACGCTCGGTGGAGACGGCCACCTAGGCTCCGGCGCCCGCGAATCAGCGCGGCGTGACGCCGGCCTTGTGAAGAAGGCACGAACTATTGAAAAACAACAAGAATATTCATCGTCGCCCCCTGTTCCACCCGACACATTTGAGCCGCTGCGGAACCTCGGGCGCGGCGTCCGTGGCGACAGGTGAGGTCCGTCGGAACCGCCAAGCCGGGCAGGGGTTCTCTCAGCCGGGCTTCGGGCGTGTCTGCGTAGGACTGCATGAGTTTGATAGACAGCTGGCTTGAGCGCGGGCGCACGGCGCTCGCGGCGGACCAGGCCATGATCGCCAAGGCCACCGACATGGCCGGCGACCTCGCCGTGAACCTGATCGTCGCCGCCCTGATCCTGGCGGGCGCGATCTTCGTCTCCCGCTGGGCGTCCAAGGGCGTCTACGAAGCGCTGTGCCGGCTGAAGGCGACGAAGCACGACCGCACCTTGCCCGACTTCTTCTCGCAGGTGGTGCGCTGGGCGATCCTGATCATCGGCTTCGTCATGGTGCTGCAACGCCTTGGCGTGCAGACCACCTCGATCATCGCCGTGCTGGGCGCCGCCTCCCTGGCGGTGGGGCTGGCGCTGCAGGGAACCCTGTCCAACGTCGCCGCCGGGGTCATGCTCCTGGTCCTGCGTCCCTACCGCATCGGCGACACCCTGGAGATGCAGGGGCAGGTCGGCAAGGTGATGCGCCTGGATCTGTTCAACACCGAGATCGCCACGGCCGACAACCGCAAGGTCGTGGTGCCGAACTCCAAGGCGCTGAGCGACGTGGTGGTGAACCGCAACGGCTACCGCAACCGTCGCGTCGACCTGGAGTTCGACGTCCATTACGACAGCAACCTGGACCACGTGTTCGAGGTCATGCGGCGGACGGCCGAGGCCGACGCCCGGGTGCTGAAGGACCCGCCGGTCTGGACCGGGCTGCTGGCCCTGAAGGACAGCTCGATGCTGGTGCGCCTGCACGCCTGGGTCCCGTCCGGCGACTGGTGGGAGATGAAGGCCGTGCTGATGAAGGCGGTGAAGGAGGCCTTCGACCGCGAGGGCATCGAGATCCCCTATCCGCACCAGGTCGAGATCCTGCCGAAGGAAATCCAGCAGCACCTTACTGACGACCTGGAGGGACGTGACGACGAGGCGCGGGCCAACTAAACCCCGGCCATGCGTTACGACTTCGCCTCCGACAACACCGCCGGTTTCGCTCCCGAAGCGCTGGACGCGCTGGTCCGGGCCAACGCGGGCTTCGCCCGCTCCTACGGCGCCGACGAGGTCAGCGCCCGGGCCGCCGACCAGATCAGGCGCCGCTTCGACGCCGACGCCGAGGTGCGGTTCGTCTTCTCGGGCACCGCGGCGAACTCGATCGCCCTGGCCATGCTGGCCCAGCCCTTCGAGGCCGTGCTGGCGCACCAGGCCGCCCACGTCTGCACCGACGAGACCGGCGCGCCCGGATTTTTCGGCCACGGCCTCGGCCTGGTCGGCCTGCCGGGCTTCTCGGGCAAGATCGAGGAGAAGGCGCTGCTCGCCGTTCTGGACGAGCCCGAGGTCGGCCACCGCCAGCCGCCGGCCGCCCTGTCCCTGACCCAGGCCACCGAGTACGGCGCCGTCTATTCGGTGGACGAGCTGCGCCGGCTGATCGAGCCGTGCAAGGCGCGGGGCATGGGGGTGCACCTGGACGGCGCCCGCCTGGCCAACGCCGCGGCCGCCGATTTCGACCTGCTGGAGCTGCCGCGGCTGGGCGTGGACATCTGCGTCATGGGCGGGGCCAAGGCGGGGGCTGCGGGCGTGGAAGCGCTGGTGCTGTTCGACAGGTCCCTGGCGCGCCGCCTGGACAACCGCCTGAAGCAGGCCGGCCAGACCGCCTCCAAGGCCCGCTTCCTGGCCGCACCCTTCCTCGGCCTGCTGGAGACCGACGCGTGGGAGGGCCACGCCGCCCACGCCAACCTGATGGCCCAGCGCCTTGCCGACGGCATCGCCGCGCGCACCCCCTACGTCCTGGCCCACCCGGTGGACGCCAACACGGTCTTCATCCGCATGCCGGCCAGGGCTCACCAGCGCCTCAACGAGGCGGGCTGGGCCTGCTACCGGTTCGACGACGGCTCCGTGCGGTTCGTCTGCTCGTGGGCCAGCACGGAAGAGGCCGTGGACGAACTGATCGAGGCCCTGGCGCGGGGCGTGTGACTCAGCGCTTTCAGAAAAACGGCAACCGAATGGTTGCGTGTGCGGACTGGCGCGTCTATCTAATCGGCAACCAGGAGGTTGCCGATGACGAACCGTATCGAGAAGACCGTCGAGATCGACGCGCCCGTGGAGCGGGTTTGGGAGGCCCTGACCGATCATCGCCAGTTCGGAACGTGGTTCCGCGTCGACCTGCACGATCCGTTCGTGGTCGGCCAGACCACCCGCGGGCAGATGACCTACCCCGGCTTCGAACACTATCCGTGGGAGTCGCGCACCGAGGTGATGGACCGGCCGCGGCTGTTCGCCTTCCTCTGGCCCCACGCAGAGCCCGGCGAGGATACGGCGAACGGCGCCTGGACCCGGTGCGAGTTCCGGCTGGATCCCGTCGGCGAGCGTACGCGCCTCACGATCGTGGAGAGCGGCTTCGAGGCCCTGCCGGAGAGCCGGCGGGCGGAGGCGCTGCGCTCGAACGAAGGCGGGTGGGAAGAGCAGGCCCGCAACATCAAGACCCATGTGGAAGCGCCCGAGCGGCTCCATGCCAAGGGCTGAGGCCGCGCGGTTTGATCCGGCCCCGGTGTTCGCGGCCCTGGGCGATCCGACGCGTCTGGCCCTGCTGACACGCCTGAGCGATGGCCAGCCTCGCTCCATCGCCGGCCTGGCTGCGGACTCGCACCTGACCCGGCAGGCCCTGACCAAGCACCTTCGCGTGCTGGAAGGCGCCGGCCTGGTCGGCAGCGAGCGCTCCGGGCGGGAGACCCGCTTCGCCTATCGCCCAGAACCGGTTCAGGACGCGCGCGCCTACCTCGACCGCGTCTCGGCGCAATGGGACGATGCGCTCGGGCGGCTGAAGAGCTTCGTGGAGGGCTAGGCGCGCCGAGGTTGCGTACGGACAAGCTCACATCGGATCGGACCGCGACCGGACGCCGCATGCTTTCGTCTAGGGCTGGTGACAACCTGATGAAAAACCTGATGAAGTTCCCGAATCTCCGTTCGCGCGGTCCGTGAGAGAGCGCCGTTCAGTTTAACGCCTCGCTCACTTCGGTGGGCTTCACCTCGCGGCAAGATTGTCCGAGGTCCCCATGACGCTCTCGTCGCTGCCGATCAACCGGCGCATCACCATTCTCACCGGCATGGCCGTCGCCGGCACCCTGCTGGTGCTGGGGTTGGGCCTGCTCAACCTCAACGGAGCGATGCGGAAGGACATCGCGGTCAAGACGCAGCACGTGGTGGAGTCCGCCCAGTCCATCGTGGCGCATTACGGCGCCGAGGAGCAGGCCGGACGGCTCACCCGCCCGCAGGCCCAGGCCGCCGCACTGACGGCGCTGCGTGGACTGCGCTACGGC
>DASPLM010000028.1:0-2793 GCA_035627575.1 Caulobacteraceae bacterium
ATCGGGGCCTCGCCGCTCCGCGGCGCGCGAAGAGCGCGTCCTTGAGACGCCTCACCGCCGGAGCCAGCATCCACCGAGAGAAGAATGGCTGGATCGGTTCGGGGGCGGACCTCGTCGGGTTTGGGAAAGGCCGGCGATGGAGCGAAGCGGCGCCCGCCAACCTCCCCCGCCCCCGCGCGTTCTGCCTCCCATGCAGGCGCGCGACTCCCTCTTCCCCACCTTCTTCCTGTCCGGCTTCGAGTGCTCCAGCTTCGACTGGCGGGGCGGGACGCCGGCGGTGGGGCCGGACGGGCCGGTGTCGGTGCGGCGGGACCTGGCGTGCGAGACGGGGCACGACCGCAACCTGCTGGACGACTACGCCCTGCTGCGCAGCCTGGGCATCGCCGTGGCGCGGGAGGGGGCGAACTGGCCGATGATCGACCTGGGCGGCGGGCGCCACGACCTGGCGCGGCTGGACCCGTACATCGAGGCGGCGAACCGGCATCAGATCCTGCCCATCTGGGACCTGTGCCACTACGGCTATCCGGACGGGCTGGACCCGTTCTCGGACGCCTTCGTGGAGCGGTTCGCGGCCTATGCGCGGGCGGTGGCGGGGTACGTCGGGGCGCGGACGCGGGGGCCGCACTTCTTCACGCCCATCAACGAGATCACCTTCTTCGGCTTCATGGCGGGGGAGTGGGGCTGGGCGGCGCCGTTCCTCAAGACCCGGGCAGACCGCGAGCGGCTGCGGCTGGCGCTGTGCCGGGCCGACATCGCCGCGGTGAAGGCGATCCGCGAGGTGCTGCCCGGCGCGCGCATAGTGCACGTGGACCCGCTGGTTCTGGTGGCGGCGCCGCGGGACCGGCCGGACCTTCAGGCCGCGGCCGAGCACGAGACCTTCGTCGACACCTTCCGGGCCTTCGACATCCTCGCCGGACTGGAGCATCCGGAGCTCGGCGGCGGGCCCGAGGTGCTCGATGTGGTGGGGGTCAACTGCTACTCCTTCGGCCAGATGGAGTACCGCGAGAGCGGGCCCCACGCGGCCCTCCCGCCCGGCGACGACCGCATCCGCCCGCTGTGCGAGCTGCTGGTCATGGTGTGGGAGCGATACCGCCGGCCCATGGTGGTGGCCGAGACCTCGGGGCTGCACGAGGGGCGCAAGGACTGGCTGAACGACGTGGTCTGCGAGTGCCTGGCGGCGGTGAACAAGGGCGTCGAGCTGCACGGGATCTGCCTCTTCCCGGCCATCGACATGCCCGACTGGCACAACGGCCGTTGGGTCCACAACGGGCTGGTGGACCTGCTGGAGGACGGCCGGGGCGGCTACCGGCGCGTGCCGGTGGAGAGCTACATCGCCGAGCTGCGCCGCTGGCAGCGCGAGTTCGGCCGGGTGACGGTGCTGGACGAGGACCCGTTCTCGGACCCGGTGCGGCTGGAGGACATCGTCCGCGCGGCGCGGCGGATCAATCCGCGGCCCGACGTGGACTGGCACTGAGGAGGGAGGCGGAGCCCTCTTAACCACCGTCACCCTCGGGCTTGTCCCGAGGGCCCAGCCGTCCGCCGCGAGACGGCCGTCGGGAGGCCACTGGCCGTGCAGACGCGCGGGCCAGGGTCATGGCGGGCCTAACCCTGGACCCTCGGGACAAGCCCGAGGGTGACGGCGGATAAAGGAGAGAAGAAGGGGAGGAGAGAGTCTACCGCATCCCCTGCCACCGCAGCACCCGGCCGCGGGCCAGGCGCTGGAACAGGGGCGCGGCGAACAGGCCGACGAGGAAGCCGCCGACGTGGGCTTCCCAGGCCACGCCGGCCATGCCGGTCGCCCCGCCGGCGAGCGCGTTGAGGCCGAACACCAGCAGCACGATCACCAGGTTCATGACGATGAAGTTCCTGATGTTCTTGCCCACGTGGGGATGGCGGACCGGCAGCAGCTCGCCCTCAGGGCCGGCGACCCGCGAAGCCAGGCCCCACAGACCGCAGATGGCGCCCGACGCGCCGACGGCGGGGACCGGCGAGGCCAGGTTCAGGGCGACGAAGAACAGGGCGCCGGCCAAGCCGCTGAGGAGGAACAGCAGCACGAAGACGCCGCTGGAGCGCAGGTTGTCCTTGCGCAGGTCTCCCAGCGCCGCGTGCACCGGGGCCGCCAGCGCCACGAAGGCGGAGAGGTTGAACAGGATGTGGACGATGCCGGCGTGCAGGAACATGTGGCCGACCAGGCTGGCCACGTCGCCCTGGATCACCCGCTGGGGATAGAGCGCCAGCCAGCTGGTCCACTGGGGCGGGGCGAACATCTGCAGGCCGAAGCCCGTGGCGATCAGGGCCAGCAGGACCAGGTCGCCCACCGGCCAGCGACGGCGCGACAGCACCGGCTCTCGGGCAGGTCTTGGGGGCGCGTCGCCGGCGGGGGGCACGGAGGTCCGCCCCGAGCGGGGGCCCCACGGAGAGGGATCGTAGGGCGGCGGGGCGTCTCGGTTGTCCATCCCCCGGGATATGGGGTGGAAAGGGCCCGGCGTCACGCCCGGCCGGTCAGCCTTCCGCGGCGGGGGCCTCGGCGGCGGTGTCCTGGAACCAGGCCTCGACCGGGCCGGAGAGCTTGAGCGTCAGGGGCTGGCCCTTGCGGTCGACGGCCTTGCCGGCGGCGACGCGGATCCACCCTTCGGAGATGCAGTACTCCTCGACGTTGGTCTTCTCCTCGCCCTTGAAGCGGATGCCGACGCCGCGGCCCAGCAGGGCCTCGTCGTAGTAGGGGCTCGAGGGATTGACGGAGAGGCGGTTGGGGGGCGTGTCCATGGCGGCGCCTATACCCTCGGACGCAGA
>DASPLM010000029.1:0-6997 GCA_035627575.1 Caulobacteraceae bacterium
GGACCGGCACGACGAGGCGGTGGCCCTGCTCGACCGCATGATCGCCGGGGGAAGCGCGGACTGGCGGCTGCACTACATGCGGGCCATCTCGCTGGACCGGCTGGACCGTTGGCCCGAAGCCGAAGCGGACCTGCAAAAGGCGCTGGAGATGGCGCCTGCCGAGGCCGAGATCCTGAACTACCTCGGCTACGCCTGGATCGATCGGGGTGTAAAGGTCAAGGAAGGAATGGCGCTGGTCGAACGCGCCGTCGCGTCCGAGCCGCGATCCGGCGCCATGCAGGACTCGCTGGCCTGGGCGCACTACCGGCTCGGCGACTATGCCAAGGCCGTCGAGCTGCTGGAGCTGGCGGTGGGCCTCACGCCCGCCGATCCGGAGATCAACGACCACCTCGGCGACGCCTACTGGATGGTCGGGCGCAAGGACGAGGCGCGGTTCCAGTGGAACCGGGTGCTGACTCTGGATCCTGACGCCGAGCAGAAAGCCTCCGCCGAGCGCAAGCTGAAGGACGGCCTTGCGTCGCCCGCCCGGGACGTGGCGCCGTGATCCACGAGGCCCTGGCCCCGGCCAAGGTCAACCTGTTCCTGCACGTGGGCGAGCCGGACGCGGCGGGCATGCACCCGCTGTCCAGCCTCGCGGTCTTCGCCGACGTGGGCGACCGCATTCAGCTGCGCGCCACGGACCGCCCGGACTTCCGACTCGAAGGGCCTTTCGCCGATGCCCTGGCGGGGGAGGGCGACAATCTCGTGCTGCGCGCGCTGCAAGCCCTGCAGGTCGCCGCCGGCGGACGCTTGCCGGCCCTCGATGTCGTGCTCGACAAGCGGCTGCCGGTCGCGGCAGGCCTGGGCGGCGGTTCCAGCGACGCAGCGGCGGCCCTGCGGCTGGCGCGGGATGTCTGGGCGCCCGCCCTCGGCGACGTGACCCTGAACGCCATCATGGCCCGGCTCGGCGCCGACGGCCCCATGTGCCTGGCCGCTCGCCCGATGTTGGCGGAGGGCTATGGCGAGCGGCTGTCGCCGCCGCCGGACCTGCCGGACCTGCCCGCGGTGCTGGCCAACCCGTGCGCGCCGGCGTCCACGCCGCTGGTCTACCGCGCCTACGACGCGGCGGGGCGTTTCGGCGGGGCCGCGCCGCCGCCGATGGCCGCGGCCTACGAGAGCCCGGCCGAGGTCGCCCGCTTCCTGGCCGGCTGCCGCAACGACCTGGAGGCGCCTGGCGCGGCCGTCCAGCCCGCGGCCGCCGAGGTGCTAGACACCCTCCGCCGCAAGCCGGGGGTCCTGCTGGCCCGCCTCTCCGGATCGGGCGCCACCAGCTTCGCCCTGTGCGAAAGCGTGGCCACGGCTCAAGCCCTGGCGTCCGGCTTGCGGCGCGAGCGGCCCAACTGGTGGCTACAGCCCTGCATCCTCGGCGGAAATCGAATCGGAGACGCCTGAAACCAACCGCGCGAGGGGGCGTTCTTAGGCCGCGTAACAAGAATATCGGGGGGGTCCGGCCCCATTTGGAAAGGACTCCAGACAATGCGTCTCAAGCTTCTCATCACGACGGCCTGTGCGGCCGGTCTGCTCTCCGGCGCCGCCATGGCCCAGGAAGCGGATCCGTCGCAGAGCACCATCCCGCCGACGAACGATCCCACCACCTTCACCGACGACCAGTGCGGCAAGCACCAGGGCCCCCGTCCGTGCGGCGCCCAAGTCCAGACCGTGCCGATCCCGGCGGAGCCGATGCCGATGGCCAGCGACACCTACGTCGCTCCGGAGCCGGCGCCGATGGCCGACACCACGACCTCGACCCTGTACCAGGCCCCGGCCATGTCGCCGGAAGTGAACACGACCCTGGTCACCAACGGGCCGGTGCCGGACACGCCGGAGAACCGCGCGCGCTTCGGCGGCCCGAACAGCCAGGGCGGACGCGCCACGGCGCCGGTCGGCAACGACTGACGCCCGTTCCTGAATCGGAAGGCGGCGGGCCCCGGCCCGCCGTTTTTCGTTTGGGGTCTTTTCGTGGCGAGGGGAACCGCTCCGCCTGCCGTCCGGTTGAGCGGGGCTGTGGGAGCTTCCAAGAGGCGCGACAGCGCGCCCCGCGAGCCTCGAAAGGACATCCATGACCCTGATCCGACTTCTCGCCGCCGCCGGCGCGACCGCGCTTCTCTCCTCCGCCGCCCTGGCCCAGGAAGGCGAGCCGGCCACGACCCAGCCCGACCCGACGCCGCCGGCCCAGTCGACCCAGCCCATTCCGGACTCGCCCGAAGGCGGCGACCCGGCCGAGCAGACCCCGCCCAGCGGCGTCACGCCCGCCACGCCGGCGACTCCGGCCCAGCCCGGCGCACCCGGAACCCCCGCCACGCCGGCCACGCCCGCGACGCCGGCCAGCCCGGCGCAGACCACTCCGGCGCCGGATCCGACGCCTGGTCCGCCGGTCGGCACGGTCCCGCGCGATCCCGGCACGGGCGAGTCGCCGAACAACCAGCCCAAGCTGGACGCCACGACTCCGGGCGAGGGCGACATCAACACCAGGAAGGCGGGCGATCCCGGCGTCACCTCCAACCAGCCTGTGCCGAACCCGCCGGAACGACGCCGCGGACGCCGTCCCGGCTAAGCTGGGCTCCAGCGCTTGAAGCCACAGTCGGCGGGCCCTATGGTCCGCCGACTTTTTTGCAGCTGCGAACGAACCTCCCGTGCCCTCAGAGCCCCTGTCGTTTCAGGACCTGATCCTGACGCTTCACAACTACTGGAGCGAGCAGGGCTGCCTGATCCTCCAGCCCTACGACGTGGAAGTGGGGGCCGGCACCCTGCATCCGGCCACCGTCCTGCGCGCGCTGGGTCCGAAGGAGTGGAAGGCCGCCTATGTGCAGCCTTCGCGCCGGCCCGCCGACGGCCGCTACGGCGAGAATCCCAACCGGCTGCAGCACTACTACCAGTACCAGGTGATCCTGAAGCCGAACCCCGACAACCTGCAGGAGCTGTACCTGGGCTCCCTGGCCGCCATCGGCATCGACCCGATGCTGCACGACATCCGCTTCGTCGAGGACGACTGGGAGAACCCGACCGTGGGGGCGTGGGGCCTGGGCTGGGAGGTCTGGTGCGACGGCATGGAGGTGACGCAGTACACCTACTTCCAGCAGGTCGGCGGGCTGGACGTGTTCCCCGTCGCGGGCGAACTCACCTACGGGCTCGAGCGCCTCGCCATGTACGTGCAGGGCGTCGACAACGTCTTCGACCTGAAGTTCAACAAGGCGGGCGTGACCTACGGCGAGGTCTTCCTCGAGAACGAACGCCAGATGTCGGCCGGCAACTTCGACGGCTATGACGTCGAGACCCTCAAGCGCCAGTTCGAGGACATGGAGCGGCAGGTGCCCCGCTTCCTGGCCATGACCGGGCCGCAGGGCCAGGCGCTGGTGCTGCCGGCCTACGACCACGTGCTGAAGGCCAGCCACCTGTTCAACCTGATGGACGCCAGAGGCGCGATCGCCGTGGCCGAAAGGCAGAGCTATATCGGGCGGATACGCGATCTATGTAAGGCGTGTGCGCAGGAGTGGCAGCGCCAGCAGGAGGCCGCGGCATGAGACGCCTCGCATTGACCCTGGCGACGCTGACGGCCCTCGCCGTGACGGGCGCCGCGAATGCCGCCTTCGCGCAGAAGAACCCCGAGCGCAACGCCGGAGAGGCCGCCCGGGAGGAGGACGGGGCCGTCTGGTACGCCGCCGGGGACAAGGCCATGAATGCAGCCATCGAGGCCGCGCGTGACAGCCTGCCGGCCTTCTGGCGCTCCTTCGAAGAGGGCCGGGGCGACCTGCACATGCTGAAGGTCGGCCTTCCCACGCCGCAGGGCGGCGAGGAGCACGTCTGGGTCTCGAACGTGACCCGGGTCGAGGACCGCTTCATGGGCCGGCTCGACAACCAGCCCGAGGCGGCCGAGGGCTACACGCTCGGCCAGGACGTGACCTTCACCGAGGCCCAGATCTCCGACTGGGGCTACGAGCGCGACGGCCGGCTGTGGGGCGGCTACACCCTGCGGGTGATGCTGAACGACGTGCCGGCCAAGGAAGCCGCCGAGATGCGCGCCTACCTGTCCCCGACTCCTCTCGAAGCGGGGAGCCGCTGAGTCCCATGGCGCAACTGCTGCTCGAACTGTTTTCGGAAGAGATCCCCGCGCGCATGCAGGCCGCCGCCGGGCGGGACCTGGAGCGGATGTTCACGGAGCGTCTGAAGGACGCCGGTCTGGCATACGATTCAATGGCTTCCTATGCCGGCCCGCGCCGCCTGGCGCTGGTGGTGGAGGGGCTGCCGGTCGCCCAGGAGGACCGCTCGGAGGAGCGCAAGGGACCGCGAATCAATGCGCCGGAGCAGGCCCTGGAAGGGTTCCTGCGGTCCACGGGCCTGAGCCGCGAGCAGTTGGTGGAGCGGGACGGGGTTTTCTTCGCCACGATCGAGAAGAAGGGCCGTCAAACCACGGAAGTCGTTGCCGAAGCGGTCGAGCAGATCGTGCGCGCCTTCCCCTGGCCCAAGTCCATGACCTGGGGCCGCGGGACCCTGCGCTGGGTGCGTCCGCTGAAGCGCATAATCTGCGTGTTCAACGGTGAAATCGTGCCCTTCTCCGTCGATTCCGTGCAGGCGGGCGACGTGACCGAGGGGCACCGCTTCATGGGCGGTCGCCAGCCGTTCGCCGTGCGCGACTTCGCCGCCTACCGCGACGCCCTGAAGGCTGAGTTCGTGGTGCTGGACGCGGCCGAGCGGAAGCAGGCCATCGTCGAGAAGGCCCGCGCCCTGTGCGCCGCCCGCGGCCTCGAACTGGTGGAGGACGAGGGGCTGCTGGACGAGGTCTCGGGCCTGGCCGAATGGCCCACGCCGATCCTCGGCGACATGGACCCGACGTTCCTGGACCTGCCGGCCGAGGTGATCCGCACCTCCATGCGCACGCACCAGAAGTACTTCGCCGTGCGCGACCCGAAGACCGGCGGCCTCGCCCCCCACTTCATCACCGTCGCGAACATCGAGGCCAGCGACGGCGGGACCGCCGTGGCCCAGGGCAACGCCCGGGTGCTGTCGGCCCGCCTGAACGACGCGCGCTTCTTCTGGGACCAGGACCGGCAGGTGTCCGAGGCCGGCGGCAACTTCTCCTGGTGGCTGAAGAAGCTGGAGGGCGTGACCTTCCACGCGAAACTGGGGACGATGGCCGAGCGGGTGGAGCGCATCAAGGCGCTGGCCCGCGAGATCGCGCCCCTTGTGGGCGCCGACGCGGAGAAGGCCTGCGAGGCCGCGGCGCTGGCCAAGGCCGACCTGGCGTCGGGCATGGTCGGCGAGTTCCCCGAACTGCAGGGGATCATGGGCGGCTACTACGCCCGCGAGGCGGCGCTGGACTCCGAGATCGCCGACGCCATCCGCGACCACTACAAGCCCCAGGGGCCGGCCGACTCCGTGCCGACGGCGCCGGTGACGGTGGCCGTGGCGCTGGCGGACAAGCTGGACACGCTGGTCGGGTTCTTCAGCATCGACGAGAAGCCGACCGGCTCTCGGGACCCTTACGGGCTGCGGCGGGCGGCGCTCGGTGTGATCCGCCTCGTGCTGGAGAACGGCCTGCGCCTCCCCCTCACGGCGGTCAACAAGGGCGACGAGTCGCTCCTCGCCTTCTTCGCCGACCGCCTGAAGGTCCTGTTGCGCGACCAGGGCAAGCGTCACGACCTCGTGGACGCGGTGTTCGCCCTGGGCGACGACGACCTGGTGCGCATCGTGGCCCGCGTCGAGGCGCTGGACGCCTTCCTGACCACCGACGACGGCCGGAACCTGCTGGCCGGCTTCAAGCGCGCGGGCAACATCCTCAAGGCCGAGGAGAAGAAGGGGCCGCTGCCGACCGGCATGGTCGACCTGGCGCTGGCCTCCCAGGACGAGGAGAGCGCACTCGCCGTGGCCGTCGCCACGGCGCGCGACCGCGTGGACCTGGCGCTCGCCGGCGAGGACTTCGCCGGCGCCATGCGCGCGCTGGCGTCGCTGCGCGCGCCGGTGGACGCCTTCTTCGACAAGGTGCTGGTCAATTCCGAGGTCGCCGCCGAGCGCGAGAACCGTCTTCGCTTGCTCGGCCAGGTGCGCGACCTGATGGGCAAGGTCGCCGACTTCTCGCAGATCGCGGGCTGAGACCAACCTGCGCCTTGCGCGTTATGCCCGCGCTGTCGTCCCGGCCGCAGAGCCGGGCTCTCGTGGGGCCAATCGGACCGAGGTCCCGGATCGACGCTCCGCGCCGTCCGGGATGACATGGAACTGACGTGTTGAGATCGAGGAATGACGATGGCCGCTGACGGTACGCGCTGGGTCTATGGTTTTGGCGGCGGGTCGGCGGACGGCGACGCCTCGATGAAGAACCTGCTCGGCGGCAAGGGCGCGAACCTGGCCGAGATGTCGTCGCTTGGCCTGCCGGTGCCGCCGGGCTTCACCATCACCACCGAGGCCTGCGTCCGCTACTACGCCGACGGGAACACCTACCCGGCAGGCCTGGAGGACGAGGTTCGCGCCGGCCTGGCCAAGGTCGAGCAGATCACCGGCAAGCGTTTCGGCGACGCCGCGAACCCCCTGCTGGTGTCGGTGCGCTCGGGCGCCCGGGCGTCGATGCCGGGCATGATGGATACGGTCCTGAACCTCGGCCTGAACGACGAGACGGCCGAAGGGCTGGCGGCGTTGTCCGGAGACAGGCGTTTCGCCTTCGACAGTTATCGCCGTTTCATCCAGATGTACTCGAATGTGGTGCTGGGGCTGGAACACCATGCCTTCGAGGAAATCCTGGACGACTGGAAGGATCGCCTGGGCGTCTCCAACGATACCGAACTGGCCGCCGAGGACTGGGAGAAGGTCGTCGCCGACTACAAGGAGGCGGTCGAGCGCGATCTCGGGCGGCCCTTCCCGCAGGACCCGACCGAGCAGCTGTGGGGCGCCATCGGCGCGGTGTTCGCCAGCTGGATGAACGACCGGGCCAAGTTCTACCGCCGCATGCACGACATCCCCGAGAGCTGGG
>DASPLM010000030.1:0-8881 GCA_035627575.1 Caulobacteraceae bacterium
CATTTCCGCTGGCGCGCTGGTTCGAGGACCTGACCGGCCCCGCGGTGGAACCGCTGCGCGACATTTCCGGCGGCGCCTGGCGCGACCTGCGCGCCGACGGAGCGGGCCTGCCGGCGCACCCAGGTCAGGAGCGCCGCAAGCTGCTGCTGACCACCGGGCGCGGCCGCTTCCTGCTGAAGTTCGCCGGCCTCGGGGCCGGCGCGGAGGCGAAGTTCGCCCGGGCCCGCGCGCTCCACGCCGAGGGCTTCACACCCGAACCTTTGGCCCTGCGCCACGGGTTCCTGCTGGAGCAATTGATCGAAGGCGCGCGCCCGCTGGACCCGAGCGCCAACCGTCCCGCCCTCGTCGACTGCCTCGGCCGATACCTGGGCTTCCGCGCCCGCGCCTTCCCGGCCGGGCCGGGAGACGGCGCAGCCCCCGACGACCTGGCCGAGATGATCCGCGTCAACGCGTCCGAGGCGCTCGACCCGGCGTCGGGCGAGCGCCTTTCCGGCCGCTTCCGCGCCCTCATTGCTGGAGCCCCCCCGGCCCGGCCCGTACACATCGACGGCCGCCTGCACGGCTGGGAATGGCTCCGCCTGCGCGACGGCCGCCTGCTCAAGACCGACGCGCTGGACCACAGCAACGCCCACGACCTGATCGGCTGCCAGGACATCGCGTGGGACGTGGCCGGCGCGGTCGTGGAATTCGGATTCACAGATGAGGAAGCGGAGGACCTGCTTCGCCGCGTCGAGCAGCTAGGCGGCGGCGCCATCAGCAGCGCCTATGTCGAAGCGCTCAGGCTCGCCTACGCGGCGTTCCAGGTCGGGCTGTGGAGCCTCGCGACGGACCCGGGCGCCCGCAAACCCCGCGAGGTCTATCGCGCCGAGCTTGCCCGTTCAGGCGTGGGTCAGCGCTAACCAGGCAAGCGGCGCCGCGCGGCAGCTTGGGCGTTGAGGGACAGCGCCCTCGCGCTCCTGCACCACCATCCACGCACCTACCAAGCATGCGGACCTTCTCTCGTTTAGCCGGCCGCCACTGGATAGCCCGACTGCCTTGGCCTCTCGAACTCTGCACGCGAAAGCCAGGTCACATCGCGGAAGCGGTCGTCCTGGCGGAGGTCCCCCATCAGGTCCCTCAGCGCCCGCCGAAACGCGAAACCCCCACCGGCGAGCCTGCCGATGAGGGTCCGGTCCTCGAACAGGAGACCATGCACCCCGTCCGCCTTCCCCCGCACGCGGCAGCGGAACCGCCGACCCTTGCACCGGACATCGAGCACCCAACCCAGCTTCCAGTCATGCTCCGGCGGCTGCACCCGACACCCCCGCCGCCGCAGCAGCTCCGCCACCGCCTCGGCCGCCGGCCGCCCACCCAGCTGGGCCACCTGGCCGCCGTGCACGATGAGGTCGAGCGGCAGGTCGGTCGTGAAGCGGGCGCAGGGGCGGAGGAGCATTCACATGCCCCCGTCGTCGTACAGTGGGTCAACTTGGCCGGCTCCATCGACGAACAGCAGACCTCCCGACTTTGTCGGAGTGGGCGTTCCGTACCAGAGCCGCTCAACCGGCCCGAGTTTCTTCCAGCCCAGCCGCCTACCGCTCCAACTCCCGCCTCCTACGTCCGCGGGATTCCGGCCGCCGTAGTAGTGTGGATCAACCTGGTAGTGCAGGCGGTACATGTCCCCGCGCGTTATCCCTGTCGGGATTTGCACATTGAACACGCTGTCGGTGAGAAACTTGGGCAGCCCCAAGTCTCTGGCCACCTTTCGCGACAGGTTGTGAGAACCCATGCCGACGTAGGGCTCCGCCCAGTACGCAGCCACGCCAGGCGGAACACCTTCGTCTACGTAGCGCGCGATGAGCGCTTCCTTAGAGAGTAGGCTCCCGAACCGGCTGACTTTCGCCGGCAGCCCCCCTGGTATGAAGTTGCTGACAACTTCCGCCTCTACGCGCCCTTGATTGCGGCCGATGGCCATCCGGCGCCGCATTTCCTCAGCAGCTGTGTTCGCCGTCGGCGTAGCGTTGGGATTCAGCGCCACATTGGCCTCGTGCAACGCCGTTGCAACATCGTCTCTGATCTTTTCCGGGTGACGCCACCGATCCCCGGCATAGCCGCCGACGTCCGCGATCAGCTGCTGGCCGCCCCGCCACAATTGCTCCGGAGCGCGTTGTCCTGGTTGGCTGAGAAGGAAATCTACGCTCGGATTGGCGAGTCGACCGAGGAAGGCAAATCCCTCCACTAGATCCGCGGCTGTATCCACGTAACCCATCGCTCGTCCCATTTGGCCGCCGAGGTAACCCGCAGCTCCAATTGCGATAGGGTGCCGGTTCAAGCTCGCCATGGTGGGGCGCTCGGCCTGCGCCGGCGCTTCACGCTCGGCGGCAGGTCGTCGAACAGTCGAGGCATTCGCTCGTTCGATTACCGGCGGGCGCACGGCCGGTTTGGTGACCCGCGGAGCAATTGTCTGCACCGCTCGTACCCCAGCATACACCGGGTTCGTCGCGCGCGCAGCCGTGTCCAGGACACTGCCCGCTCTCCTCACCCAAGGGGGCGCGGCGTCGAGGATTACTTTCCCTCGCCTCAGTAGTTCCTCCGCCTCAAGCCAGCCGCGCCCACGACCTTGCGCTCTTCGTTGCCCGCTCATGCCCGCTCCTCGGTCCAATCTGGTTCACAGCCGCCGCCCTGGCAGCCCACGCACCTCCAGAAGTGTCGGTGGTTCGCTCGGAGCACGTCAAGAACAAAACATGAACGCCCGCGAGCGACTAGCGCGGTCGCAGGCCGAAAGCGGCGAGCAGCCGGCCGAAGAAGCCTTTCCGGTCCGCGCCCCCATTCGCGCTTCGTGCCGAAGGTTCCGTCCCAACCGGCGGAGGCGAAGCTACCGGGACGGCTTCGCCGGTCACCGGCTCCGCCTCGCCCACGGCGTCCTCGGGCCCCTCCTCGTCGAGTTCCCGCTGGGTGAACCAGCGCAGGTTCCGGAACCGCGGATCGGCGGAGATGTCGTCGTGCAGCCCCTCGAGCACGCCGAGGTATGCCGGATGCCTGCTGGGACCGCCGGTCGCCCGGTCCTCAAGCATCAGGAGGTAGTACTCCATGTCGGTGACCTGCCCCCACATCCGGTGGCCGTTCGGGGCGCGGATATCGAGATACCAGCCGTGCTCGCCGCCGTGCTCCGGCGGCTCGACCTTGCAGCCGCGGGCGCGCAGCATCTCGGCCAGGGCCGCGGCGACGGGACGGCCTCCGAACTGGATGAAATCGCCCACGCCTTCGGGCTCGATAGCCTCGTCCGGCAGGTCAGTTTCGAAGCGCGCCCAGTGTCTGACGATCATCACGCCCTCCCGGCGCCGCCTGCCCACCGAACGACGTTGCCTGAGTCGGCCGGCTCTATCAAGAACAAACGCGGAACACGCTCCCGGTCGAGACGCCGGGGAGCGCGCCTCGCGGGTGTCCTACGCCGCCGCAGCCCTCCCCTTCGCCGGCAGGAAGCGGGGGTTGCGCAGCAGGGCGGCGCTGACCAGCGCGACGAGGATGCCAACCGGCATGATCTCCGCCAGGGTCATGGGAACCCGGAACAGCGGGTTGGCGTAGGCGGTGCGCATGCCTTCCAGCTCGGCGGCGGCCTTGTCGTAGGCGGCGCCGCTGACGCCGGCGGCGCGCTTGGCCTCCAGGGTGGCGATCACGTACTGGTCCATGAAGCTGTAGTCGGTCATGGCCAGGTAGATCTCCCAGATGACGACGTAGGCGACGCCGGCGACGGCGGCGATGCCCAGCCCGACGAGGAAGGCCGGCCAGAACCTGATCACCCCGCCGCGGGCCCGGTCGCGATACTGCTTGATGCCGACCAGGATGGCGGAGAGCGCCACCAGCATGATCAGGTAGCCCAGCCACACGTTCGAGTGCGGCGCGCCGCCGTTGAAGACGATGGTGGCGATCATGCCGAGGATGATCACCGTCCCCGAGATGAGGCCGTAGGTCAGGATGAGGCGCGCCATGGGTGTCTCCTTGAATGAGCGCTGTCACAGGAGCCGCAGGGTGGGCGGCGCGGCGGCGGGGCGGTATCGTCCGAAAGGGTGAATTCGTCCGCGTCGTCCCTTCGGAAGGGGTCCGACGGGGGGCGCATCAGGGGATCAGTCGCAGGTCACGGGCCTTGGCGATGGCCTGGGTGCGGCGGGCGACCTCCAGCTTGGCGAACAGGTTGGCGACGTGGGTCTTCACGGTGTTGGGCGACAGGCCGAGCGTCCGCGCGATCTCCTTGTTCGACTGCCCCTCCGCCAGCCGCTCCAGCACGCGCAGCTCCTGTCCGGTGACGCCCAGCGAAGCGACGGCGGCGGCGTTGCGCTGGAACGGCCCGGGCGCGTGACGCGCGGCCAGCCTCCAGCCGACCCACACCCCGCCAACGGCGAAGGCCGTGCCGATCAGGCCGATGTAGATCTCGCGCGAGAAGGCGCGGGCCAGGTATTGGTATTCCAGCCACTGCAGCACGAAGGCGCCCGCAGCCAGCACCAGCGCCCAGAGGGCGACGGTTCGGGCCATCGGCGGCAGGGCGCGGATCATGGGGGAATGGTGCGCGATCCGCGGCGGCGGTCAACCGCCTCGCCGCGCGCGCCGACGCTCGGTGGTGCCCCAGGCCGGACTCGAACCAGCACGCCTCTCGGCAACAGATTTTGAGTCTGCCGCGTCTACCATTTCGCCACTGGGGCCCAGAGCGAGGGGGCGCAATCTAGCGGCGCCGCCCGCGCGGTCAACGCGAACCTCGGGCGCTCAGGCGAAGGCGGTCGGCAGGCCGTCCGGCTGGCGGGTGCGCAGCCACATCTCCAGTCGCTGAACCGCCACCAGGCCGACCGCGAACAGCAGGAAGCTGTCGGCCACCGCGCCGCCGTGCAGGCCGAGTTCCGCGGCATTGGTCTCCAGCCACGGACGGACGGCCGCCCGCATCAGCAGCAGGCCCAGCACCAGCAGCATGCCCACGGGCGAGGACTGGAACGTCAGGGCGCCGGTTTCGGCATCGCGCATGATCCGGGTGGTCACGCCCCGCTGCCAGCCGGCCCAGCAGCCCAGGGCCAGCGCCAGGGTGACGCCGAGCCAGGCCCAGGGGCCGAACGGCTGGCCGTGCGGCTGGAAGTAGAGCGACAGGCCGACGACGGTCACGATCAGCACCGGCGCCACCCAAAGGTAGCGCGGGTTCAGCTTGCGGGGCCGGCGGTTGCGCAACAGCATCACCGGCAGGGCCGTGGCCGCGCCGACGGCGGCGGCCAGGGTCTGGGGGTCCATATCCACGGCTAGCGTCCCTTGAGGGCCACCGTCTGCTCGATGGCGCCGAAAATCGAATGATGCTTCTCATCCAGCATCTCGATCCGGACCGTATCACCGTGCGCGAGGAACGGCGTCTCCGGTTTTCCCCGTAGGATGGTCTCGACCGTGCGCACCTCGGCGATGCAGCTGTAGCCCAGGCCGCCCTCGCGGACGGGCTTGCCCGGGCCGCCGTCGGCGTCGCGGTTCGACACGGTGCCCGAGCCGATCACCGAACCCGCTGACAGCGGACGGGTCTTGGCGGCGTGGGCGATCAGCGTCCCGAAGTCGAAGGTCATGTCCTCGCCGGCGTCGGCCTTGCCGAACTCGGCGTCGTTCAGGCTGACCAGCAGCTGGCCGTGCAGCTTGCCGTCCCTCCAGCGGTCGCCCAGCGCGTCGGGCGTCACCAGCACCGGCGAAAGCGCCGAGTGGGGCTTGGACTGGACGAAGCCGAAGCCCTTGGCCAGTTCGTCAGGGATCAGGTTGCGCAGGGAAACGTCGTTGACCAGGCCGACCAGGCGCACCTGCGCCAGGGCCTCCTCGCGCGTCGCGCCCTGGGGCACGTCGCCGGTCACCACCACCACCTCGGCCTCGAGGTCGCAACCCCAGGCCTCGTCGCCGAGGGGGATCGGGTCCCGCGGCGCCAGGAAGCTGTCCGAGGCGCCCTGGTACATCAGCGGGTCGGTCCAGAAGCTCGCCGGGATCTCGGCCCCGCGCGCCTTCCGCACCAGCTCGACGTGGTTCACGTAGGCCGAGCCGTCCGCCCACTGATAGGCCCGCGGCAACGGCGAGGCGGCTTCCCGCTCGTGGAAGCGCTCGCGCGGCACGGAGCCGTGCTCGAGGCTCTCGGCCAGGCCGCGCAGGTGCGGCTCGACCCGCTCCCAGCTGTCCAGCGCCGCCTGCAGGGTGGCCGCGATCAGGGTGGCGTCGGTGTACCAGTGCAGGTCGTCGGAGACGACCACGAGGCGGCCGTCGCGGCCGTACTTGAGGGAGGCGAGTTTCATGCCTCCGGCTTAGAGCGAGTTCGCGCGATGCGCTAGCCGCCGTGCTTGAAAGCGCCGTGGGCGTCCTTCGACGGCGGCGTCCGCAGCAGGGCGATCTGGGCCGCCTGAAGCTGGCCCACGATGGTTTCCCGGTGGCTCCAGTAGTCCGTGAAGGCCAGCACCGCGGCCCTCACCGCGTCGACGTCGATGGCGTCGCGGGGACCGGCGGGCTTGTGCGGCTCGGGCTTATGCGTGGCCGCCGGCGTATGGGCGGCGGCGGCGTGATGGCGGTCGCCGATGTTGATGTGGATGTGCGAGCCACTGTTCGACGCGCTGGCGGCCGAATGGGCGCCCGCGTCTCCGTGATCCGTATTTTCGCCGTGGGCGGGCTCCGACGGGCCGTGGCCCTCGTGGACCGAGTCGTGGGCCGGCTTGTCGTGGCCGCCTTCGCCGTGGTGCTTGTCGTGCTTGGCCGGCTTGCCGTCCAGCGCCTCCAGCAGGGCCTTGGCCTTGCCGCCCAGCGGGGCGAGGGCGACGACCGGGCCGAGGAGGGCAGTGACCTCGTTCGCCAGGACCTGGGCGGCGGCGGGGACCTGGTGCCGCGGCGCCGAGGCGGCCGTGCGCGCCTTGTCGTTGATGGCCTTCCAGATGCCTTCGCACGCGCCCTTGCGGGAGGTCTCCAACTGATCGCGCAGGTGCTGTCGCGCGCCCATCGCGCTGAAGATCGCGATCATCACCCCGATCGCGACTGCGGTCAGCCAGAACCAGGGATTCTCCAGCAATCCGGGCGAGCCGTACAGCGGCGCGTCGGCCGCCACGCTCGCGAAATCGTCCTGCATCATGGCCGCAGCCCCACTCACCCGTCACCCGAAGGCGTGGATCATGGCCCAGCTTGGGCGCGCGGCCAACGGGAAAGGTTAACGGCCGCCGGTTGCTGAGCCGCCGGGGGGGATGTCGCGGCCGAACAGCGGCGACAGGGTCGCGTCCACGTCCCCCATCAGCGTCGACCTGCGCGAGGCGACGCGAGTCTCCAGCTCGGCTGCGCGGCCCAGCAGGCGGGCGATCTCCTGCGCCCGTGGGTTATCCTCGTCCGGCGTCGGCATCTCGCCCTGATAGGCCTCGATGGCGGACAGCAGGCCCTGCAGGCGGACATCTCCCGGCGTTCCCTCCGCCGGCGCATCGGCCAGCAGTTCGAGCGCTTCTTCCAGGGCGGCCTCGAACCGCTCCGGGCCGTCGATCAGAGGTATTTCCATGTCGAACCTAACGGCCCCGCCTCAGGCGGGGTTCCGGCCGCGCCCTTGTCACAGCCAGCCGGACAGGCGCTTCGCCACCGCCTCCTGGGCGAAATATACCGTGTGGTAGACATCCTCGCCCGTGCCGATGGCCAAGGTGTCCTTCAGCCGGCTCTGGCGCGTGCCGAAGGCGGTCATCGACGGGGTGTGCACGACGAGGTCGTTCTCCGGGCCGATGAGGTCGTCGGTCAGCTTGTCGAGCGCAGCCTGGGCGATCTCCGACAGGCCGTTGCGGGGCTGGAACCGGGGTTCGAAGTTCGAGGTCACGGCCATGTACTCGGCCAGTCGTCCGACATCTCCGCTGGCGCCGTTCAGCGCCGTCACCGTCGTCCCGTCGGGCTCCATCGCAGCCAGGCCCGGGACTCGGCGCTCGGTGATTCCGACCTCGGCTATGGTCTGGACGAAGCGGCCGAGCGTCTTGATCCCCAGCACCGCCAGCGGCGCCAGCGCCCCGCCGCCGGTCAGCAGGGCCAAAAGCCGTGCGCCGCCGAGAATGGCGTTCGTGTAGACATCGGCCAGCGCCTCCCAGTTGTCGGGCTCGGCCAGGTTGGTGCCGCCGTTGGTGCAGCCGACGAAGACCGCCCGCCGCAGCTTGATGTCAGGTCGACGCTGGGCCAGAAGCTGTTCGGCCAGCACGCGGTAGACCAGCGCGCCGCGGCTGAAGGCGATGGCGTCGACGGTCGCGCCCTGAGGCAGCCCCAGCCGTTCCAGCCCCTCCAGAAATGCCTCGGCGTTCTGCTCCGGCGTCTCGGCCAGGGTCTTGTGGTCCCAACTCAGCACGGCGCCGTACTGGGCTCGCGCCTTGTCCAGGAAGGTGCGTCCGGCATCATGCTTCGCCAGTTGGCCGTAGGTGCCGACGGTGGAGGAGAAGGTGCCGTGGGCCAGCAGCAGGATCGGCTTGCCGGCCTCGGGCTTCTCGATCGGACGGCCCGGGATCCAGGTCTTCACTCCCTCGGCAAGGCTGACCAGCCCGCTGACGTTGTCGCCCTCGATCTTGCGCACGGCGAGGTCGATGGTCTTCTCGGCCACGAACCTGAGGACGTGGACCAGCACCCGGCCGATCAGCTTGTCCATCACCCAGCCCATGATGGGGCCACGGCGCCTCAAGGGGCCGGCCACGCCGAGGGCGGGCGCGGCGCCGGCCAGGCTGAAGGTCAGGACCCGGGCGCCGTCGCCGGCGAGTCCGAGGCCAGGACCGGGGCCCGAGGTCTCGGGATAGCCCCAGGCGAACAGTTCGCCGGCGTTCTCCACCAGCAGCACGGCGCTCTCGCCCGGTCCGACCCGAACGGACACGCTCGCCGCGCCGGTGGTGAAACCCACGTCAGGCTTGTCGCGCAGTTCGAA
>DASPLM010000031.1:0-4871 GCA_035627575.1 Caulobacteraceae bacterium
GCGCCCCGATCGACGCGCGCGCAGGCGATCAGGCCGTCGCGGAAGGCGATGCCGAACGCGGTCGGCCGGTTCCGATAGTCGTGGCCGGGTTCCGGCGCGCCGAATTGCAGGGCGTAGCTGTGCATCGGCGCGGGTTACGCGAGCGCCTGCGGATCGACAAGGATCAAGCGCAGGTCGCCGACATTGACGCCCGTCGGACCGATCTCGATCACCCGCCCGTGCCGCTGGAAGAAGCCGAAGGCGTCGTGGCGCGCGAGGTCCGCCCGCGCTTCGACGACATCGAGGCCAGTCAGCAGCGCCGGATCGATCCATGCGCCCGCGACCGGCTCGCTGCCGTCCTGGCCGTCGGTGTCCGCCGCCAGCGCCCAGACGTCCGCCCGCCCTGCCAGCGCAACGGCAAATGCCAGCAGGTATTCCTGGTTCCGGCCGCCGCGCCCGCGCGGACCTTCGCCCAGAGAGACCGACAGTTCGCCTCCGGACAGGATCGCCCGGCGCGCGCCTCCCACAACGGCGGCGTGGACATCCGCCACCGCCCTCGCCTCGCCCGCGACCGGGCCGAGGTTGTCCGTCGGCCAGCCTTCGGCCTGCAGCAGGGCGGCGACGGCGGCGAGTGCGTCGGCCGGGCGGAAGACCACCCGGGCCGCCGCGACGGGCGCGGGACCAAGGCTCGCCGCATGGGCCCGCATGGGAGCCTCCAGGTCGCCCGGGAAGCCCGGCGCATGGCGCCCCAGAACCTCCAGGGCCTCGTCCACCCCCGTGGGCGAGGCGACGGCAGGGCCGGAGCCGATGTCGTGCAGGGCGTCGTCGGGCACGTCGGAAACGGCCAGGGTCAGCACCGGCCCGCGGGCGACGCGGGCCAGTCCGCCGCCCTTCAGTCGCGACACCGCGCGCCGGACCGTGTTGATCTCACCGATGCTCGCGCCGGACGCCAGCAGGGCGCGGGTCAGCGCCGCCTTGGCCTCAAGGGTCACGCCGTCGATCGGGGCGCAGGCCACGGCCGATGCGCCGCCCGAGACCAGGACCAGCAGCCGGTCGTCCGGTCCGGTGGCGGCGGCGAAGGCCAGCGCGGCCTCGCCGGCCGCCAGGGACCTCCCATCGGGGATCGGGTGGGCGCCTTCCATCGCGGTGAAGCCCCGGACCGGAGCGCCTTCGCCGGCCACGGCCACGGCGAGGCCCTCCCATGATCCGCGCAGTTTCTCTGTCACCACCCGCGCCATGGACACAGCCGCCTTGCCCAGGGCGAGGACCCGAGTGCGGCCACGCGGTGGGACCAGGCCGACCAGCTGGGGCGACAGCCAGCGCTCCGGCCGCGCCGACTCCACCGCCGTGTCGAAAGCCCTTCGCAGCAGGGCTGTGTGACCGGTCATGCGGCCGGCGGGAGACCGAGTTCGCCCTCCACCCGCGCCACCCACGCCTTCACGCGTGGATACAGTCCGAGGTCGAACCCGCCCTGGTGCGCTACCCGCGTGTAGGCGACCAGCGCCACGTCGGCGAGACTGAGTCGGTCGCCCGCCAGCCAGTCGCGGCCCTCGAGGCCGAACTCCATGCGGCCCAGCGCCGCAGCGCCGCGCTCGAACAGCTTCGGGTCCAGCTCCGCGTCGGGCCGGCCGAGGTAGAACATCTGGAAGCGGCGCACGGCGATGTACGGCTCGTGGCTGTACTGCTCCCAGAACATCCATTCGTACATGCGGGCCCGCTCGTAGCGGTCGTCGGGGACCAGGTCCGTTCCTTCGGCGAAATACCCAATGATCGCATTGGATTGCGCCAGGCTCCGGCCGTCCTCCAGACGCACCGCCGGGACCTGCCCCGCGGGGTTTATCCCCAGGAATTCCGGCGTGCGGGTCCGTCCGTCAACGACAGATGTCTCGACCCACCGATAGTCGATCTTCAGTCGATCCAGGACCCATTTAACCTTGAGACAATTTCCCGAGACAGAGTCCCCGTAGACCGACAGCACCATTGAGTGAGACCTCACGGAGGGTTGAATCAGAGCTCAAGGTCAGCTTAGAAACCTGCCGCACTGACCGTCACGAGAAAACGGAGCTACCCATGCGACCTCTTCTCGGCGGGCTGGCCGCGTCCCTGTTGCTCATGTGGACCGCCGGCGCGCAAGCGGCCGATACGGCTGCGCCGACCGCCCCCGCCCCGGCTTCCTCCCATGCCCTGACCCCCAAGGTCGTGGCCGCGAGCCTGTCGCCGGACTGGCTGCTGAAGGCCACGCTGTACCACGCCGGCGCCGCGGGCGTGGGCGGCATCGACTCGATCGGCTGCAAGCCGGTGGCGATGCGGACGGTCGCGACGGATCCCAAGCTGATCCCCCGGCGCACGGTGCTGTTCATCGCCGAGACGGTCGGCCTGCCCATGCCCGGCGGCGGCGTTCACGACGGCTTCTGGTACGCCTCGGACGTTGGGGGCGCGATCAAGGGGAACCGGATCGACCTCTACACCGGGGCTGGCCGTGGATCGATGGCGCCCATCTTCAAGCTGAACCTGAAGAAGCTGACCGTGGCCAAGGCCGGCACCTTCAAGGGCTGCCCCAAGGCCGCGGGACACGGCAACCACGCCGACCTGCTGATGCAGATCGCCCGCCGCTCGGGCATCCTGACGCCGCAGTTCGCCGTGATCGACTACGTCGCGGACCGCATCAAGGGCGTCCAGGCCTCGACGCCCGAGCGCTGAAGCGGGTCCCGGCCGGGTCTCGGCAGGCGTTGGCTAAGGCCGCGAAACCGCCTAAACCGGCGCCCATGTCAGCCTCGTCCGCCGCCCCCCGTTCCGTCGACACCCCGTCGCCGGCCTACGTCTCCGTTGAACCGCGCACGGCCCCGGAGGCGTGCACGACCATGGCCGAGGTCCGGGTCGGCGTGGACGCGCTCGACCGCGCCCTGGTGACGCTCATCGCCGAACGGCAGCGCTACATGGACGCCGCCGCCCGCATCAAGACCGACCGCAACGTCGTACGTGACGAAGCCCGGATCGAGGACGTGGTTGCCAAGGTGAAGGCCGCCGCCACTGCCGCCGGCCTGTCCCACGACATCGCCGAGCCGGTCTGGCGGCTGATGATCGAACGCTGCATCGCCCACGAATTGGGCCAGTGGGACAAGATTCGCGAGGGGTGACCTTGTCGGGCCGCCCCTAGCCCCTCAACGACCGCAAGGCCTGCTCGTGCTGGTAGGCGGCGATGTCGGCCAGGGCGAACTCCAGCTGGTCCCTGACGCGTTCCAGCACGGGCGCTGCCAGGGTGTCGGGAGCGACCTCGGCCTCGCCGCAGACCCGGGCGAGGTCGTGGGCGCCGATTCCCGACGCCGCGCCCTTGACCGTGTGCGCCGCGTCGCGCCAGCCCTCCGACGCCGGATCCAGCATCGGCGACCACAGCGAAGCCTGTTCGCGGAAGAGATTCAGCACCTCCTCGATGACCCCGGAGTCCCCGGCCGTGAAGGCCTCCAGCACGGCAAAATCAACCGCGCCTGTGATATCCCGCCGCGCCATGCGAATCCCCGCTTGCCAGACCTCAGAAAATGCCTATGTTCCGCGCCCTCGCAAGCGAGACGGGTGTATAGCTCAGTTGGTAGAGCAGCTGACTCTTAATCAGCGGGTCCAAGGTTCGAATCCTTGTACACCCACCATCGCTTCCTTCCTGAAAATCTGAACTTTCCCGCCGGGGCCGCGGCCAGCCGACGCGCTCAGGCCTGCTCGTCGCTCGTGGCGTCCAGCAGCGCCTCGATCATGGCCGCCCGGACGGGGGGCGGCGCCTTGGGGTACAGCTCGCCCAGACGCTCGCGCAGGGGCCCGTGGTCCAGCTCCAGGCGCAGGCCGATCTCAGTCAGGGACAGACGGGCGCGGATCATGTCCGCCAGCACCTCCTCGTCTTCCGTGAGCCCCGTGTGCAGGTCGGCCGGCCAGCCGCCCGCGGGCGTTCCCTCGTCCGTCATCGCGATCCTCGTCGAAAAAGAGAGGCCCGGCTCTGGGGGAGCCGGGCCTGGAGTTTTCCCTTGGGAACCGTTCGGGCCTAGCCGCCCGAGATGATGAAGTCTTCGGCGCCGATCTGGGCCTGGGTGACCCCCACCAGGGTGATGGTCGAGCCGTCGGCGTAGGTGATCACCGCCCAGCCGTCGCCGTTGGTGGCGACGCTGAGGTCGGAGAAGTCGTCCACGCCCGCGACGTTCTGGATGTAGAGCTTCTCCACGCCGTTCTGCCAGTCGGTGATGGTGTCGTTGCCGCCGCCGGTTCCGAAGAAGAACTGGTCGCGATCCGCACCGCCGGTCAGCACGTCGTCGCCGGCCTCGCCGTACATCTTGTCCTGGCCGACGCCGCCGTTGAGCGTGTCGCTGCCCGCGCCGCCGAAGACCTGGTCGTTGGCCTCGTCGCCGTTGGCCGTGTCGTTGCCGTCGCCGCCGACCAGCTTGTCGGCCCCGAGACCGCCGTTGATGACGTCGTTGCCGGCTTCACCGCGAAGGTCGTCGTTGCCGTCGAAGCCCGACATGGTGTCGTCGCCCAGGTCGCCGAAGACGTTGTCCGCCGCGCTGGAGCCCAGCAGGGTGTCGTTGAACTCCGTCAGGCGGAACTGCTCGACATTGGCGAAGGTGTCGCCCACCGCCACCCCGGCGTCGGCGTTGCCGCCCAGGTCGAGAGTCACGGCCGACGTGGCGTTGTTGTAGTTCACCAGGTCGGAGCCGTCGCCGCCGTCCATGTGGTCGGCCCCGGCCCCGCCGTTCAGCTGGTCGTTGTCCGCGCCGCCGTTCAGCGTGTCGTTGCCCTCGTCGCCGTAGAGCACGTCCTTGGCGTCGCCGCCGGATACGGTATCGTTGCCGAGACCGCCTTCCAACAGGTCGTTGCCGCCCGCGCCGTCCAGCGTGTCGTTGCCGCCGTTGCCG
>DASPLM010000032.1:0-3590 GCA_035627575.1 Caulobacteraceae bacterium
GCTCGTGAACCAGTCGGTCTGCGCGCTGGAGGCGGCGCGAACGCTGGGGCGGACCGAGCGCGAGGCCTTCGCCGCGGTCGCCCTGCCCCTGGCCCGGCCGGCCCTGGCCGCCGGCATGGCCCTGGCCGTGATGGAGACCCTGGCCGACTACGGCGCCGTCTCCTTCCTGGGCGTGCAGACTCTGACCACCGGCGTGGTCCGCGCCTGGTCCATCTTCGGCTCGACCGCCGAGGCGGCGCGGCTGGCCCTGCCCCTGCTGGGCGCCGCCGCCGTGCTGCTGCTGATCGAGCGCACCAGCCGCCGCAACCGCTCGGCCGACGTCGGCCCTGCGCGCTGGCGGCCCCTGCCGACGCGGCAACTGACGGGGGCCGCCGCCGGGCTCGCAGCCCTGTTCTGCTTCGCCCTGGTCTTCTTCGGCCTGCTGCTGCCGGCCGGCTGGCTGGCCTGGCGCGGCTTCCACATCGAGCCCGAGACGGCACGCTTGTTGCGCGCCGGACTCAACGCGCTCGGCGTCGCCGTCGTCACCGCCGTCTTCACCACCGCGCTGGCGGCCCTGCTGGCGCTCGGCTCCAAGGGCATGAAGCTGCCGGCCCGCATCGCCAGCCTGGGCTACGCCACCCCCGGGGCGGTCATGGCCATCGGCCTGCTGACCCCCGCCGGGTGGCTGTGGCGCGGCGTCGAGGGAGCCGCGTCCGGCTTCGGCGCCGGCGTCGCCCTGCTCATCTTCGCCTACGCCGCCCGCCTCATGGCCGCCGCGCTCGAGCCGGTCGACGCCGGGCTGGAGCGGATCACGCCGTCCATGGGCCATGCCGCCCGCAGCCTGGGCGAGACCGAGGCCGGCGCCGCGCGGCGCGTCGAGCTGCCCATCGCCACCGGGGCCCTTCTCACGGCGGCGCTGCTGGTGTTCATCGACGTGCTCAAGGAGCTGCCCGCCACCGTGATCCTGCGCCCGTTCGGTTTCGACACCCTGGCCGTGATGGCCGACTACTACGCCAAGGACGAGCGCCTGGCCCAGGCCAGCTGGCCATCGCTGGCCATCGTGCTGGTCGCTCTGCCCGCGGTGGTGTGGCTGACCCGCCGCGTCGCCGCCTCCCGACCGGGGTCGCCCGTATGACCGCCATCGCCGTCCGCTCCGTCACCCGCCGCTACGGCGAGAAGGCCGCGGTGGCCGACGCGTCCCTGGACCTGAATCCCGGCCGCATCACCTGCCTGCTGGGGCCGTCCGGCTGCGGCAAGAGCACCCTGCTGCGCCTGATCGCCGGACTGGAACGGCCTGACGCGGGCGAGGTGCGCAGCGGCGAGGCCCTGCTCTCGGGCGGCAGCGTGTTCGTGCCGCCGGAGCGGCGCGACATCGGCCTGGTGTTTCAGGACTATGCCCTGTTCCCTCACCTGACGGTCGAGAAGAACGTCGCCTTCGGCCTGCGCGACCTGCCCGCCCGCGAGCGCCGCGCCCGCGCGCTGGCCCAGCTGGAGCGGGTGCATATGGCCGAGCGCGCCGGCGCCTGGCCGCAGCAGTTGTCGGGCGGCGAACAGCAGCGCGTGGCCCTCGCGCGCGCCCTGGCCCGCGAGCCCTCGGTGGTGCTGCTGGACGAGCCGTTCTCCGGCCTCGACGGTCGGCTGAAGACCGAGGTGCGCGAGGCGGCCCTCAACGCGCTGCGCGGCAGCGGCGCGGCCGTGCTGATCGTTACCCACGACGCCGAGGAGGCCATGATGATGGCCGACGACCTCGTGCTGATGCGCCACGGCCGCATCCTGCAGGCCGGCACGCCGAGGGAGTGCTACCTGCATCCGGTCTCCGCCTCGGCCGCCCGACTGCTGGGCGAGACGGTGGAGTTGCCCGCCGTGATCCGGGACGGCCGCGCCATCACCGCCTTCGGCTCGGTCCCGGCCGAGGGCGAAGGTCCCGCCACCGTCATGGCGCGCCCCGAGGCCTTCCGCCTCGGCGAGGGCGAGACCGCCGCCATGGTCACGGCCCTGCGCTACGGCGGACCGTTCGTGGTGGTTGAACTGGTGGCCGAAGGCCAGGGCGCGGTCGCCCGCGCACCCTTGGCCGTCGCGCCGGAGGTGGGCCATCGGGTGTCGGTGTCCCTGGATCCTCAGTTCTGCGCGGTGTTCTCGGGACGGTGAGGTTCCTTCACCCTGAGGTGAAGGACAGACTCGCCAACACCCCCCGCGCCGCCGCCACGCCCGTGGCGAAGCAGGCCTGCAGCAGGTAACCGCCGGTGGGCGCTTCCCAGTCCAGCATCTCGCCGGCGACCCAGACCCCGGGAATCGCCTTCAGCGACAAGTCCTCTCCGACTCCCTCAAGGGCCACACCGCCGGCGGTGGAGATGGCGCGGTCGATCGGCGCGATGCCCGTCAGCAGCGCCGGTACAGCCTTGATCGCAGCCGCGAGCGCCGCCGGGTCCGGCGGCAGGGCCACGCTATGCCCTTCGCGCAGCAGGCCGATGGCGACCGGCGGCAGGTGCGCCGCCTTGCGCAGGATCGTCGACATCGTGTCTCCCTTGCGCGGTCGCGCCAGCTTCGCGGCGAGGTCGGCGGCAGTCTGATCGGGACGCAGGTCGATCGTCAGTTCGGCGCGGCCGTCGCGCTCGATGGCCTCGCGCAGGGCGGAGGACAGGGCGTAGACCGCGCCGCCCTCGATCCCGTCGCGCGTGACCATGGCCTCGCCCTTCACGAAAGCATCATCGAAGGACAGGCCCACGTTCTTGAGCGGCTGGCCGGCGAAACGGTCGGCGAAGGGGGGGCTCCAGTCGATCAGGAAGCCGCTGTTGGCCGGGCGGAACGGGCCGAGCGGCACGCCGCGCCCGGCCAGGAAGGGCGCCCACCGGCCGTCCGAGCCGAGCTTGGCCCAGCTGGCGCCCCCCAAGGCCAGGATGGTCGCGTCCGGTCGAGACGTTTCGACGATGCCGTCCGGTCCCCGGATCAGCAGTGCGCCGGCCTGGTCCCAGCCCAGCCACTCGGCGCGGGTGCGGACCTCCACGCCCAGCTCCTCCAGCCGGCGCAGCCAAGCCCGCAGCAGGGGCGACGCCTTCAGCGCCGTGGGGAACACGCGCCCGCTCGAACCGACGAAGGTCTCCTGCCCCAGCCCATGCCCCCAGGCGGTCAGGGCCGCCGGAGGAAAGGCTTCGATCAGGGGCCCGAGGCGGTCCGCCGCCGGACCATAGCGGACGAGGAAGCGCTCCAGATCTTCGGAATGGGTCAGGTTGAGCCCGCCCCGGCCTGCCATCAGGAACTTGCGACCGACCGACGGCATGCGCTCGAATACCGTCACCGCCACGCCGGCCTGCCCCAGGACCTCGGCGGCCATCAGTCCGGCGGGGCCGCCGCCGATCACGGCGACGACGGGGCGAGCGCGGGTCTCGGCAGGAGCGTCGGTCACCGCCCGCTGTTGAGCGAAATCGCCCGACCCCGCAAGTCCGCGCCTTTTGGCTGAACCGCTGCCGTGGAGATCACGTTAGGCTGAAGCATGCGGGATGATTTCGATGTCGCCATCGTGGGCGCGGGCGCGGCGGGGCTGGCGGCGGCGCGGCGTCTCTCGGGCCATCCCCTGACGGTGGTGGTGCTGGAGGCGCGCGACCGGACCGGCG
>DASPLM010000033.1:0-3878 GCA_035627575.1 Caulobacteraceae bacterium
AGCGCAGCGTCGATGTGGTCGTAGGCGGCGTCGGCGGTGTCGGCGTCGAGGGTGACGTCGAGGCCGAACACCTCGCCGAACACGTGGTTCAGCCAGATCCAGGACGGCGTGCCGCGGAACAGGTGGAAGTTCTCCGCGAACAGCCGCCATGCCGCGCGCGGATCGGCGGACGAGGGGCCGGCGCGGGACGGCACGCCGAGCGCGTCCAGGTCCACGCCCTGGCTGTAGAGCATGCGGAACAGGTAGTGGTCCGGCGCCAGCAGCAGTTCGGTCGGGTTTCCGAACGGCGCATCGGTCGAGAACCAGCTGGGGTCGGTGTGGCCGTGGGGGCTGACGATCGGCAGGCCCTTCACCTCGGCGTAGAGCTCGCGGGCGATGGCGCGGGTGGTCGGGTCGGCCGGGAACAGGCGGTCTTCGTGCAGGCTCAAGGGGCGGGCCAAGGGTCTTCCTCCGCGTCGTCTGGACCCTGCATCGGGCCGCTTCCGGTGCTTCCGGTCTGGTCTGACACCGGTTACCATGAGCCATGGACACGCTCAAAGCGCCGATGGCGGCCGACGCCCTCCCCGCGGCCCGCGCCCATCGCATCGATCCGGCCGACCATGTCGCCACGGCGCTGGCCGACATCGCCGCCGGCCAGGCGGTGGAGGTGGGCGGCCGCCGTCTCGTCGCCCGCGCCGACGTGCCGAAGGGCCACAAGATCGCAGTCGAGGTGGTGGTCGCCGGCGAACGGGTGCTGAAGTTCGGCCACCCCATCGGGGTGGCGACCGACCAGATCGCGCCCGGCGACCACGTCCACGTCCACAATGTCCGCACGGCGCTGGGAGGGGGGGAGGCGTACACGCCGCCCGCCGCATGGACCCGTCCGTCCGTCCCGGTCGAGGGGCCGGTGTTCCAGGGCTATCGCCGCGCCGACGGCCGCGTGGGCACGCGCAACGAGATCTGGATTCTCTGCACCGTCGGCTGCGTCGCCAACACGGCGCGCCGGATCGCCGAGCAGGCGGGGCGGCGGTTCGCCGGCCGCGTCGATGGCGTCCATGCCTTTCCGCATCCGTTCGGGTGTTCCCAGCTGGGCGACGATCTCGACGGCACGCGGGCGCTGCTGGCGGCGCTGGCGGCGCACCCCAACGCAGGCGGGGTGCTGATCCTGGGCCTGGGCTGCGAGTCCAACCAGCTGGCGGCCCTGCTGGCCTCGATGGAGGGCCGCGAGCCGTCCCGCCTGCGGGCCTTCGCCTCCCAGGAGGTGGAGGACGAGCTGGAGGCAGGGCTGGCCGCCGTGGCGGAACTGGTCGCCGTGGCCGAGCGGGACCGCCGCGAGCCGCGCCCGCTGTCCGACCTCGTGCTCGGCGTGAAGTGCGGCGGCTCGGACGGCTTCAGCGGCCTGACGGCCAATCCGCTGGTCGGGCGCCTGGCGGACCGGGTGGCCGAGGCAGGCGGGACGCCCGTGCTCACCGAGATTCCGGAAATCTTCGGCGCCGAGCGGCTGCTGATGCAGCGGGCGACGGGGCCGGAGGTGTTCGATGACCTGGTCGAGCTCGTTAACGGCTTCAAGCGCTATTTCACCGACCACGGCGAGCCGGTCAGCGAGAACCCCTCGCCGGGCAACATCGCCGGCGGCATCACCACCCTGGAGGAGAAGTCGCTGGGGGCGGTGCAGAAGGGCGGCCACGCGCCGGTCGCCCAGGTGCTGCGTTACGGCGAGCGGGCGCGAGGGCCGGGGCTGGCCGTGCTGGAGGCCCCCGGCAACGACGCCGTCTCGTCCACCGCCCTGACCGCCGCCGGCTGCACCGTCATCCTGTTCACCACCGGACGCGGCACGCCGCTGGGCTTCCCGGTCCCGACCCTCAAGATCGCCTCCAACAGCGGCCTGGCCGCGCGCAAGCCGGCGTGGATCGACTTCGACGCCGGGCCGATCGTCGAGGGCGAGCCGCTGGACGCCGCGGCCGGCCGGCTGCTCGACCTCGTCATCGCCACGGCCTCCGGGCAGCCGGTGAAGGCGGAGCTCAACGGCGAGCGCGAGATCGCCATCTGGAAGCGGGGCGTGACCCTGTGACGGCGCGGCTCTCGCCGGCGACCCTGGGCCGCCTGCCGCCGCAGATCGGACGGCCCGGCTACGATCGCGGACGCCTGAAGCGCGGCGTGCTGCATTTCGGGCCGGGCGCCTTCTTCCGCGTGCACCAGGCCCATGTGTTCGACCGGCTGTGCGAGACCGACCCGCGGTGGGGGATCACCGCGGTGTCGCTGAAGAGCCCGGGCGTGCGGGACGCGCTGGCGCCGCAGGCCGGCCTCTACGCCCTCTGCGAGCTTGAGGCCGAGCCGAGGGTGCGGGTGATCGGCGCCGTGCTGGAGGTGCTGGTCGGCCCCGACGACCCCGAGGCCGTGTTCGCCCGCTTCCGCGATCCCGACCTGCGGCTAATCACCGTGACGGTGACCGAAAAAGGCTATTGCCTCGGCACAAATCGCGCCCTGGACTTCGGCCACCCGGACGTCGCCGCCGACCTCGCCGCGCCCCGCCGTCCGTCCAGCCTCGTGGGCTGGCTGGTGGAAGGCCTGCGGCGGCGGCGCGACGCCGGCCTGCCCGCGCCCGCCGTCATCAGCTGCGACAACCTCCCGGACAACGGACGCCTGCTGCAGGCGGCGGCCTGCGCCTACGCCCGGCGGATCGAGCCGGGCCTGGCCGCATGGATCGAGGCGGCCGCCTTCCCCTGCACCATGGTCGACAGCATCACCCCCGCCACGGACGCCGTCCTGCGCGAGCGCGCGGCGGCGGCGCTCGGCGTGGAGGACGCCTGGCCGGTGCAGCGGGAACGCTTCCTGCAATGGGTGATCGAGGCCCACCACGACGACGCCCCGCCGGACTGGACCTCCGCCGGCGTGACCCTCACGGACGACGTCCGGGGGTGGGAGCGGACCAAGCTGAAGCTGCTGAACGGCCCGCACTCGACCCTGGCCTACCTGGGGCTGCTTCGGGGCCACGCGACCGTCGCCGAGGCCATGGCTGACGCACCGTTGGCGACCTTCGTGCGCAGGCTGATGGTCGAGGACATCGCGCCGACGCTCGACCCCGACGGACCGGAGGCGACCGGCTACATCGAGGCGGTGCTGGCCCGCTTCCGCAACCCGGCCGTGGCCCACGCGCTTGCCCAGATCGCCTGGGACGGCAGCCAGAAGCTGCCCGTGCGCCTGCTGGGCACGATCGCCGACGCGCTAGAGGCGGGCCGGCCGGTCGATCGCCTAGCCGTGCCGGTCGCCGCGTGGATGCGGTTTGTCGCCTGGCGTCTGGAGAAAGGGGAGACGCTGGTGGACCCGCTGGCCGGCCAGCTGTTCGAGGCCGCTAAGGATGGGGGAGGGAAGGCGGAGGCTACAGTCGACGGCTTCCTGGCGATCGAGCCGGTGTTCCCGCGAACCCTGGCGGAGAGCGTTGCTTTTCGGCGGGCGGTTCTGAACGCCTGGGTCGGACTGGCGGCCGACTCCGACTGGCTCCCCGAGACACACGCGCTCCAAGCTTCCTGATGGAATGGTGGCCATTGGTCTGGAACGCCCAAGCTTGCGGCGCGTAATCTGACCGACGCCCCCAACTCCAGAGTCCCGCATGCCCGATCTGCCGCCCGCGCCGCCGGCCACCACGGTGGTGGAGGAAGTCGTCGTCACCGCGGCGCGCCTGCCGCCGCTGCAGGCCGACGCGGCCTTCTCGGTCGTGCGCCTGGACCGGGAGGACCTGTCCGAGGTCCCGCGCCTTGACGAGGCGCTGGTGCGCACGCCCGGCGTCTCCCTGTTCCGTCGCACCACCAGCCTGGCGGCCAACCCGACCACCCAGGGCGTGTCCCTGCGCGCCATTGCGCCGTCGGGGGCGGGGCGGACCCTGGTGCTGCTGGACGGCG
>DASPLM010000034.1:0-12698 GCA_035627575.1 Caulobacteraceae bacterium
CGTTGCCGTCGCTGGCGTAGATGTAGTCGTCGCCCGAGCCGCCGGTGATGCGGTCGTTGCCGTAGCCGCCCTGCAGGCTGTCATGGCCCGCGCCGCCGTCGACGATGATGTTGTCCGAACCGCTCCAGCGGAAGTAGTCGCTGTGCGCGGACAGGTTGAACAGTTCGATCGAGCTGAAGCTGGAACCGGCCGCCGCGCCGCCGAAGGCGTTCAGCACGAAGTCCAGGCTCACGGCGCTGCCCGACAGGGCGAAGCTGACCATGTCGTCGCCTTCGCCGCCGTCGAAGGTGTCGCCGCCGTCGAAGCCGTAGAGGATGTCGTTGCCGGCGCCGCCGAACATGAAGTCCGAACCCTGGTCGCCGTAGAGGCGGTCGTTGCCCTCGCCGCCCAGCAGCATGTCGTCGCCCAGGCCGCCGCGCAGGACGTCATTGTCCGCGCCGCCGTCGAGCAGGTCCGCGCCCGCGCCGGCCGTCAGCACGTCGTCGCCCGTGCCGCCGTACACTTCGTCGTTGCCGCCGCCGCCGTTCAGGCGGTCCGCGCCGGCTTCGCCAAACGCGACTTCGTCCGTGTTGTCGCCGGTCCAGAAATCGTCGTTCAGACCGCCAAAGAAGTTAGCCATTGGTACCCCATTCCGGCGGCCCCCGCCGCCTTAGCCGATGCACGCCCAGGCTGAGCCGCTCAACTCACGGCCGATTCCAGGCTTTGCCGCAGGATGCGACGCGGCAGGGGTAAGTGACTGGAGTGACTAAACTCTTACGATACGGTCGCGCTTGCAGGACAAACGGTCGCAGCCGGCGGCAGGCGCGCCGCCGGCTGCCCGGGCTCAGATCCAGACGAAGTCCGTAGCCTCGATTTCCGCTGCGGCGACGCCCGCGACCGTGATGGTCGACCCGTCGGGGAAGGTGATCAGCGCGTCGCCGCTGCCGTTCATGCCTATGGCAAGGTCGGCGACATCGTCGACACCCGCCACGCCGGTGATGCGGATCTTGTCGAGGCCGTTCTGGAAGTCGCCGATCAGGTCGTGGCCGGACCCGGTGGAGGCAATCCAGAACTTGTCGGCGTCGGCCCCGCCGTACAGCACGTCATGCCCCGACTCGCCCTGCAGCACGTCGCGTCCGGCGTCGCCTTTCAGCACGTCGTTGCCGTCGCCGCCGTTGAGGCCGTCGTGACGGTCTCCGCCGGACAGTACGTCGTCCCCGGCCATGCCGCGGACGATGTCAGACGCGGCCGAGCCGACGATGGAGTCGTTGTGGTTGGTCAGGACGAAGTACTCGATGCTGTTGAAGGTGTCGCCGGCGGCATCGCCGGTATGGACGCCCGACGCCAGGTCGATCTCGACCCCGGCCGATGACAGGCGATAGGTCGCGACGTCGATCCCGTCGCCCCCCACCAGGGTGTCCGCGCCCGCGCCGCCGTCCAGGGTGTCGTCGCCGTTGCGGCCGTGCAGGAAATCGGCCCCCGCGCCGCCGGTCAGGTTGTCCGTCCCCAGCCCGCCGTCCATGAGGTCGTCCCCGGCGCCGCCCGTCAGGCGGTCGTCGTCATCGCCGCCGTTGACCCGGTCGTCACCGTCGCCCCCGTTCAGAACATCCGCCCCCGCCCCGCCGTTCAGCACGTCGTTTCCGCCGAGGCCGTCGACCCGCTCGGCATACTCGCGGCCGACGAAGTTGTCGGCCTGGGCCGTGAGCGAGAAGGCCTCGATGGAGAAGAACTGGTCGCCGGCCGCGTCGCCGGTGTGGACGCCGGTCATCCGGTTGATGCGAACACCCGCGGTCGCGGTGGCGTAGCTCGCGGTGTCGAGGCCGTCGTGCCCGAACAGGGCGTCCGCGCCCGCGCCGCCGATGAGGACGTCGTCGCCCTCCTCGCCGCCCAGGCTGTCCGCGCCGGCGTCGCCGTGAAGCCTGTCCGCGCCCACGCCGCCCAGCAGGGAATCGTTGTCGCCGCCGCCGTACAGGAAATCGTCGCCGGCCTTGCCCTGCAGGTTGTCATTGCCGTCGTTTCCGTAGACCAGGTCGGCTCCGCCGATCGAGGAACCGAGGAATGTGTCGCCGAAGGCGCCGAAGATGACGTGCGCCGTCTCGACCTCGCGGACCGAGCCGCCCCAGGTCGAGGCGCCGCCGCCCGAGGTGGACGCCTCCATGTTGAACGTCAGGCCGCCTGGCGTGGCGGTGAAGTCCATGTGCACGGTGTCGTGGCCCGCGCCGCCGACGACCTCGTCGTTGGTGGCGGCCCAGATGTGATCGTCCCCGGCGCCGCCGTCCAGCTGGTCGGAATAGCCATCCGCCGACCAGCTCACGGTCGAGCCTTCGTTGGCGAAGAGCACGTCGTCGCCGTCGTTGCCGATCAGCACGTCGAAGTGGGCTCCGCCCACCAGCCGGTTGCCGGCGGCGTTGCCGATCAGCTGGTCGTTGAAGTCGGTCCCGGTGACGTTCTCGATCCCGACCAGGGTGTCGTGGCCGGCGCCCTGGGTGTTCTGGGCTCCTTCGAGGGCCAGGTTGATGAAGACGCGCGAGGTGGCGGTGACATAGCTGGCGGTGTCGCCGGTGGGGGAGTTGGCGCCGCCGCTGAGGATGTCGTTTCCTTCCCCGCCCTCCAGCACGTCGTCCCCGCCGTTGCCGTTCAGGACATCGTCGCCGCCCAGGCCCTTCAGCGTGTCGGCCGTGGAGACTCCGTTGAGGGTGTTCGCGCCGTCGTCGCCGACGTAGGTCCCCGCCTGGGGCGGCGGGGCGCCCGGTCCACGCGCCATGTGATCGGCCTCGGCCGGGGAGGCGTCTGTGAACCTGGAAGAGTGGGCGCGGGCGCTGGGCATCGATCATGGCTCCTGGTCCGGTTCGCCCCCTGGCGAACCCTCCGACCAGGGCCAGCTTTGCCGTTCGGATTCTGGCGCAAATGTGCGGATTTCGAGCCGAAATCCGCGCCGCGCCATTACTTCGCGGACAGGATCGCGGACCCGACGACCGGCTCACCGGCAGACCCACGGCAGCGGACGGCGGGTCGCCCCGCCCGCTCCCTGCAGGGTCCGGCCCAGCCGGAGACGTTTGCGTCGCCCGGCCCCGGCGGGGTGGCCTTCCCTACGCCGCCACCCGTATCCTCGAGGGTACTCCGCGGTCCGCCATCGCGCGGGCAAAGCGCTCGAGCGCGTCCTCGAACGAAGGCAGCAGCAGTCCGCGATCGCTCGCCAGCTCGACCCGTGGCGGCCGTGGCGCGGCGAAGTCGAGTTCGCTTACCGGGACTCCCGACAGCAGCGTCGCGTCCAGTCGCAACGCGCCGGCGACCGCTTGGGCAAAGCCGTGCCAGGTCAGGGCCCCCTTGTTGGCCAAGTGCCAGACGCCGGTCTCGCCATCGATCAGCAGGTCGATCACGGCCCGGGTCAGGTCGGGCACATAGGTGGGCGAGACGGTCAGGTCGGCGGCTGCCGTCATCCTCTCGCCCCGCGTCAGGCGGTCGGCCACGAACCGGGCGAAGTTGTAGGGGTCGTGGGGCGAGAAGAACGCCGCCGTGCGCACGATCAGGTTGCGGCCTCCGAGCGCCGCCAGGCCCTGCTCCATCTCGGCCTTGGACCGGCCGTAGACGTTGAGAGGATTAGGGGCGTCGCTCTCCACGAAGGCCCGATCGAGCGCGCCGTCGAACACCAGGTCGCTCGAGAAGCTGACCAGCGGCAGTTCGCGGTCCCGACACGCTTCGCCGAGTGCCACCGCGCCGCGGGCGTTGGCGAGGATGCAACCATCGGGATCGGCCTCGGCGTCATCGACCCGGACCCAGCCGGCCGCGTTGACGACCGCCCAAGGACCGATGTCCTCGAGGGCGGAGCGGATCGAGGCGGGATCGTCCAGCCGCACCCGCTCCCGACCCGTCAGCACGTACGGCAACGCGCGCAGTTCGCACTCCCGCGCCAGGGCCTGCCCCAGCGTGCCCGTGGCGCCCAGGATCAGCAGGGGCGGCGGCGGGGCGAGATCCCTGCGTGCGAGCGCGTCGCCCTTGAGGCTCCGGCAGGCGCTGCGGGACGGCGGGAACAGCAGGCGGGTCTCGCGGCGCCACCAGCCGTCGATCGCCTCGACGGGGCACGCTTCGGGGCGGGCCGTGATCGCCTTGAGCAGCGCCGCCGCGCGGGTCGGACGGGGAACGCCGCCGCGGAGATCGAATACGCCGGCCTCGTAGCGCCCGCGGGGGCGGGTCAGCAGGCTGTCCCAGTCGTACGCGCCCAGGAGCGACCAGGCGGTCAGGGCGCGGATGTCGACCCCACGCGCGTGGGCGGCCTGGACCGTGTCCCAGCCCTCGCGCAGCCACCGCACCTGTTCCTCGCGCGTGCAGCCTAGGTGGCATTCGGTGACCGCCAGGGTCGAACCATAGCGCTCCCAGGTCTCGTCGATGGCGCGGGCCAGGCCCGGCGGGGCGTGTTCCAGGACGCGCACAGCCTCGACATCGGCATAGCGGAGCCGTTCGTTGCCGCCGTGGGTTCCCGCCGGATAGCGGTCGAGACGATGATCGAGGAAGCGGTCGCTGGTCACGTAGTGATTGATGCCGATGACATCGGGCGGGCACGGGTCCTCGGCGATGGCCGCCAGGCGGGCCTCCAGCCCATAAGCCGCCAGGCGCCGCCACAGCGCGTGTTCGGGACCGACGCGGCCGAACAGCAGGTCCCAGGTCATCCACCGCCGGTGGTTCTCGAACAGGGCCTGTTCGGCGCAGGGGGCGGTGGAATAGACCCGGCCGAGGTCCTCGGTCTGGACCAGCCGGGCGGCCGGGTTCACCGCCCGGATCGCCTTCATAGACAGCCGCACGGCGTCGATCTGGTTCAGCAGGCAGGTCCAGAAGGCCTTCTCGCTGCGGCGGTGGGGGTACCAGTGGCCGTACAGCGCGCTGAAGCGGGCCGTCGTCAGAGGTTCGTTGACCGGGGTCCAGTCCTCTACCCACGGGTATCGCTCGGCGACGGCGGCGGCGTGGCGCGCCAGGCCGGGCGCGAAGCCCTCGTCCAGCAGGTCGGTGTAGATCGGGCCCGAGCCGTGGTGGGTCAGCCCGACGATGGGCCGGATGTTCAGCTCGCGCAGCCGTCCCAGCCGCTCATCGCTCCAGGCCCAGTCGGCCCGGTCGGGACTCTGCGGCGACACGCGCTCCCACAGCACCGGATAGCGCAGCGCCTTCAGGCCGAGGCCGGCGAACAGGTCGAGATCCGACAGCCGGTCCTGGTGCCCGCTGACGACCGTCTGGTCCATGAACGAGTCGCCGACCCGGTTCACCGTGCATTCGTGACCGCCCCACAGTTCGGGGGCGAAACTGGATCGGGCGCCCGTCATGCCGCCAGCACCCGACCCGCAAAGCTCTCCAGCAGGGCGTTGTAGGTCAGGGACTGCTCCATGAACCCCATGTGCCCGGCCCTAGGCACCACCTCCGCCGGCTGCTCGGCGACGTGGTCGGCGATCACCTTGCCGGCCTCGGGAAGGGTCAGGATGTCTTCGCGGCCCGAGAGCACCATCGTCGGAACGTCGCGGCCGCCGTCGAGCACGTCGGTGGCGTCCCAGCGCAGCATGGCCAGGTTCCCCTTCGCCTGCACGGCGGGCGAGGTCGTGGCGATGATCCGAGCGGTGAGGTCGATGGCCTCGCGATCGTTCGAGGCGAAGCCGCCGACGCGGGTGGCGACGTGGGCGCTGCCGTTCGCGTAGCTGAGCAGGTTCATGATCCGGAACAGCGGCGACAGCCAGATGGTCAGCCGGCTGAGCGGGGCGATCACCGGCCGCTCCAGCGGGGTCCACAGCTTCCGACCCCACGCTGTATGGGTGGGATCGGTGTAGGTGGTGTTGACGAAGGCGAGGCCGGCGATCTGGGCGTCCACCAGGGCCGGGTGGGAGCGGCACAGGGTCAGCAGGGTCATGCCGCCGATGCTGTGGCCCGCCAGCATGACCGGTCGCCCGCCTGCGGCCGGGATCACCGTCGCCAGGGCGGCGGCGAAGACCTCGAGGCTGTAGCGGCCATCCTTCGGCGGCTCCGACCGCCCGCAGCCCGGCAGGTCCCAGACGATGACGCGGTAGGACTTCGAGAGCGCGGCGACCGCCCGGCCCCAGACCCTTGAGTTCAGTCCCCAGCCGTGGGTGAGGATGATCGGGGGCGCGTCCGATGGACCGTGCGCTTCCACGTGGAGCCTGGAGCCGTCGGGGCTGGCGAGGTCGAGCCGCTGCCCCTTTCCGACCGGTTTCACCGCCTCGCCGCGCTTGTGGAAGAACAGGAGAATCGGCAGGCGGCCGAGCGCGGCGAAGGCCAGCAGGGCGCCCGCCAGCCAGAGCCAGCGGTCGTCCCGCAGGTCGCCGGACCACCATTCCCAGGCGATCCAGCCGCTCGCCCCCAGGACGGCGACCGAGAAGAGGCCGGCGACGAGGGCCAGCATCGCGGGCAAGGGACCGATCACGCCTGGGCCTTGGCGAGGCCGGTGGACGCGTCGGCCTCGACCGGCTGCTTCAGGCCGGAGATGCGCCGCCAGGTCGCCAGCGCCTGACCCACCACCTGGTCCATGTTGTAGTACTGGTAGGTGGCCAGGCGACCGACGAAGACGGTGTTCCGCTCCTGCTCCGCCAGTTCCTGGTAGCGCTTGTAGAGCGCTTTGTTCTCGGCGCGGGGGATCGGGTAGTACGGATCGCCTTCGGCCCGCGGATACTCGTAGGTGATGGCGGTCCTGGCGTGCTGCTGTCCGGTCAGGTGCTTGTACTCGGTGATCCGGGTGTAGGGCACGTCCTCGGCGGGGTAGTTGACCGTGCCGACCGGCTGGAACCAGGCCTGGTCCAGGGTCTCGTGGCGGAACTCCAGACTCCGGTAGGGCAGCTTGCCCAGGCGGTGGTCGAAGTACTCGTCGATCGGGCCGGTGTAGACCAGCCGGTCGTAGACGGTCTCGCGCCGGGCATCCTCGAAGTCGACGCCGGTCTCGACCGTGATGTTCGGGTGGTCGAGCATGGCCTCGAACATCTTGGTATAGCCGTGCAGCGGCATGGCCTGGCGGCTGTCCGTGAAATAGCGGTCATCGGTGTTGGTGCGGGTCGGCACGCGGGCGGTGACCGACTTGTCCAGTTCCGACGGGTCCAGCGCCCACTGCTTGCGAGTGTAGCCGCGGAAGAACTTCTCGTAGAGTTCGCGGCCCACCGCGTTCACCACCACGTCCTCGGACGTCAGGATCTTCTCGACCGGCTCGGCGCGGCTCCTGAGGTAGGCCTCCGCCTCGGCGTCGCTCGTCAGGCTCAGCCCGTACAGCTTGTTCAGGGTGGTGCGGTTGATGGGGATCGGCACCAGCTGGTTGTCGACGTCCGCCAGCACCCGGTGCTCGTACGGCCGCCAGCGCGTGAAGCGCGACAGGTAGGTGAAGATCTCGTCCGAATTGGTGTGGAAGATGTGCGGTCCGTACTTGTGGATCAGCACCCCGTCCTCGTTGAGGTGGTCGTAGGCGTTGCCGCCGATGTGCGGCCGCCGGTCGATCACCAGCACCTTGCGGTTCGAGCCCGCCGCCAGCCGCTCGGCCAGGACCGAGCCGGCGAAGCCCGCGCCCACCACCAGGTCGTCGAACGGGCGGCGCCGGTTGGACGGACGAATGGCCGAGGGCGAGCGGATCTCCTCGTCGTTCGCGGTCACCGCCTCGTCGATCAGGGTGGCCATGCGCCGGTAGGTCGTCTCCCACGACGACTGGGCCAGCGCCACGTCGGCCTCTTCGATCCAGTCCGACGGGCCGTTGGCCAGTTTCAGGGCGTACTCGCACTCGGCGACGAACTCTTCGGCGGTGGAGGCGATGCGGACGCACTCCATGTCGCCGTAGTGGCGGATCACGTCCTTGATCGGCGTCGATACCACCGGCCGCCCCCCGGCGACGTACTCCGGCGTCTTGGTCGGGCTGATGAAACGGGTCGCCTCGTTGATGGCGAATGGCATCAGCGCCACGTCCCAGCCGGCGAGATATTTCGGCAGCTGGTCGTAGGTCTTGCCCCCCAGGTAGTGGATGTTGGGACGGCGCGGCAGATCCTCCTCGCCGATCTTGACGACCGGGCCGATCATCATCAGCGACCAGTCCGGGCGGGCGTCGGCGACGGCGGCGATCAGCTCCAGGTCCATCCGCTCGTCGATCACGCCGTAGAAGCCGAAGCGAGGCCCCGGCACGCCGGCCTGGTCCTCGGCGTCCGGCTGGCGGACGCGGGCCTGGGCGAAGTGGGCCCAGTCCACGCTGGACGGGAACGGGTGGATGTTGCGGTGCAGGTCGCGCTTGGCCTCGTACAGGCTGTAGCCGCCGGTAAAGACCACGTCGGCGCGCTCCATCAGCTCGCGCTCCTGGTCCTTCAACTCGGGCGGGGCGAACTTGAAGTTCGAGAGCTCGTCCATGCAGTCGTAGACGACCGCCGAGGCGGGGATGTCCCGCGTGAACTCGATCATGGACGGGGTGTAGTACCAGAGCACCGGCCGCGAGATCGCCTCCAGCGTGAACAGCTGGTCGACCATGCGGCGCAGTTCGTCGTTGCGCTCGCCCGCGCTCAGGCCCTCGGGCAGGCTCGGCGTGGCGACGATGACGCCGTGGGTCTCGTCCACGCGCACCTGCAGGGTCGCGCCGCCGTCCTCGCTGCGCACCGGCTCCTCGAAGAAGACCACCGTCCGCTCCCGGGCGAAGCGCGTCATCAGGTGCTGCGGACGCTGGAACACGAAGGCCCAGCGCAGGTGGGAGAAGCAGACCAGGGCCGGCTTTCGGACCGTTTCGAGGGGCTTTTGGCCGTGCGGAGCGAAGCTGCGGGGCGTCAGGGGCGTCACCTTGGACGCGTGGGGATCCTGGGGGGTCATGACGTTCTTCTTGATCGAGACGGGTGGGATCAGACCGCGGCGGCGCGCAGCGCCTGCAGCGGGACGGGAGGCCGGTCGCCGTAGCGCTGGTCGGCATGCCAGGCCGCCGCCGTCGCCACGATGTTCACGATGCTGGACATCCGCGGCGTCCAGCCGAGCAGCTGGTTCGCCCGCGAGGGGTCCGCCACCAGGCTGGCGGGATCGCCGGCCCGGCGCGGGCCGACCGAGCGTGGCACCGTGCGGCCGAGCGCCGCCTCCACCTGCTCGATCACCTCGAACACCGAACAGCCCTTGCCGGTGCCGACGTTCAGCGCCTGGAACCCGCCCTCGCCGACCGGGGCGGTCAGGCCGGCGACGTGCGCCGCGGCCAGGTCGCAGACGTGGATGTAGTCGCGCACGCCCGAGCCGTCGGGCGTCTCGAAGTCGTCGCCGAACACCTTCAGCGGCTCGGCCAGGCCCATGCCGGCCTTGATCGCCAGCGGGATCAGGTGCGTCTCCGGCTCGTGCGCCTCGCCGATCAGGCCCGACGGATCGGCGCCCGCGGCGTTGAAGTAGCGCAGGGCGATGGCCGTCATGCCGAAGGCGCGGCAGTAGGCGGCGATCATCCGCTCCGAGGCCAGCTTGGTGTCGCCGTAGGGGCTGGTCGGATCCTTGGGGCAGTCCTCCGTGAGCAGCAGGCCCGGCCCGGCCGTGTTGCCGTAGACCGCCGCGCTCGAGGAAAAGATCAGGCGGGGCACGCCGGCGTCGCGCATGGCGTCCAGCACGGTCTGCACGCCCGCGAGGTTCTGCTGATAGAACAGGTCCGGTCGGACCACCGAGCGGCCGACCTCGATCAGGCTGGCGAAGTGGATCACGGCCTTGATGCCGTGGCGCTTCATGGCCTCGGTGAGTTGCGCGCGATTGCACACGTCGCCGTGGACGAACTCGCCCCACAGCGCCGCCTCGCGAAAGCCCGAGCTCAGGTTGTCATAGACGACGGGGCGCCAGCCGTCTTCGGCCAGCGCCTTCGCTGTATGGGAACCGATGTAGCCGGCGCCGCCGGTGACCAGGACAGCGCCCTTGTCCGTGGCCGAGCGAACCGGAGTGAGGACCGCGCGGCTCACGCCACGCCTCCCGGCGGAGCCTGTTCGAAGTTACGCTGGACACTGAGGCACGGCCCCACAGGCACGGGCGGTTCGGACGGTTTGCGCCTCTTTTTCTCGTTCATCGCACGCTCCTGTGAACTGACGGTCCGGATGAACCGCAGCTGAATGAACGACGTGCGCTCAGATTCGTTCCACCGGCGTTGCGGTAGAAAGTCGAACGAAAACAACAATTAGCTTATGTTAACCACCTGGTTTAGGACGCGGTGCAGCGAGGAATGGTGCATCGCAGCGCGTGAAGTTTCGCGCGTAATGTCAGGCTGTTCGGCGGATTTCTTCGCCCGCCGCCGGCCCTCAGGGGGACGCAACCGGATCGAAGCGCGCGCTCATGGCCGTTTCCTCGCCGGGCGGGAGGATCACGACCCCCGCCGCGGCCCACGCCTCCTCCGGCCGGCCGAGGGCGTCGTTGGCGTTGGTCACCGGCTCGGCGCACAGCACCGGCTTGTCCGCCGGCGCGTAGACCTGGAAGCGGGGGGCGTCGTCCGACGTGATGCGGACGCCCGCCCCCGCGCCCGGCCAGCGGATGATGGCTTCCCCGCTCCAGCCCTCGTAGCCGTTGTCGAGATCGGCGCGGGCGATGCGCCGGTTCTCCAGCGCGTAGCGGCCCGTGGCCGGCTCAAGGACGACGGGCATGATTTCGTCGTCGATGGTCCAGACGCCGCTGACGCGGGTGTCGAGCACCGTGTCGTCGGGCGCGTCGAAGAAGGGATGGAGGCCCAGCCCGCAGGGCATGGGTTCGTCGGCGAGGTTGCGACAGGCGATGCGGATTTCCAGCCCGCCCTCGTCGAGGCTGAACCGCTGCCGCGCCTCGTAGTCCCAGGGCCATTCGCCCGCCGAGTGACGGTAGACGAGCTCGGCCCAGGCGCCGCCGGCGTCCTCGACCTCCCACGGGTGACGCCAGGCCTGGCCGTGCAGGGGATGCTTCTGCGGCGGCAGGTTGGGCGAGAGCCGGACCTCCCGCCCCCGGAAGGTGAAACGGCCGTCGCGGATTCGGTTGCAGTAGGGCGCGAGGGGAAAGCAGCCGGTCTGGAGCACGTCGACCGCGTCCGCCGGCGTCTCCCGAAACAGCGCGACTGTCCCCTGCGGCCGCCTCCAGCGGTAGCCCGCCACGGCCCCGCCGAGGTGCGGCAGCAGGTCCAGCTGCAGGTCTCCGGCTTCCAGCGCCAGCCGCTCGGGCGGCTCAAGTGACATGGCCGGCGACCTCGGCGGCGCGCAGTTCGCGGGCGTCGTGCTCCTGGATGCGCGAATGGCGGCTGCCGTACTCCGACGGCGCGACGACCGGGACCTGCAGACACACGCTCTGGGTCGGGAGCACATCCTTCCAGTCCGCGATCAGCTGCTTGTACGCCACCCCCACGTTGCGGATGTTGCGGTCGAGATCGTACAGGCCCAGCGGGTTCACGTTGCCGTTCTGCTCGCGCAGCGCGCTGTCCCAGTCGACCTGGTCGGTCAGGGAGTACCAGGTGAAGCCCACGGTGGGCACGCCGTCGTTGCGGACCCGCAGCACGTTGGCCCACTGCTTCCACAGCCAGTTGACTGCTTCGTCCCCGTTCGGACCCTCGACCAGGTTGGTCTCGGTGTGCATTACGGGAAGCTTGTAGCGGCCGTGGTACTGCCGGGTGATCTCGCTGTAGCCGAAGATCTCGCCCGAGGCGCGGGTGGTCCCGTCGGCCTTCACCCGGTGCTCGTTGGTCCAGTAGTAGTCGTTGCCCAGGATGCAGTGGTGACGCAGCCGGTTGCCCTGGAAGAAGTGGTACTCGTCCTGGGTCATGCCGTTGTCGAGCAGGTACTCGTACATGCAGGAGTCGACCCGCATGCCGTAGTTCAGGTCCAGCGTCAGGAAACGCTTGGAGTTCAGCATCTCCGCCGGCCCGATGGCGGCGGGGTTCTCGGCGTGGAAGTACTCCGACGACTCGCTCTGCACGAAGATGGCGTCCGGCCGGCACTTCAGGATGGCCTGCATCGCCAGGACGTTGGCCTTCACGATGTGCTTCAGGGCGGTGACGAAGGTACGGTCCGTCGTCCCCTGCTCGTTCCACCAGCCGTACTTGCCGGAGAAGATGGCGCAGATGAACATCTCGTTGACCGGGGTGTACAGCTGCACCCACGGATAACGGCAGGCGAAGGCCCGCGCGTAGCGTTCGAACTGGTCGGGGAAGTCGGGGTTCTGGAAGTCGCCGATCCAGTCTGGCACCCCGAAGTGGCAGAGGTCGATGATCGGGATGATGTCGCGCCGGCGCAGGTCCTCCAGCGTGACGTCCGCGAATTCCCAGTCGTACTTTCCCGGGCCGATCAGGGTGGTGTGCAGGGGCGGACCGTAGCGCAGGTGCCGAATGCCGATCTCCTGCACGCAGTCGAAGTCTTCACGCCAGCGGCGGTAGTGGTCCGAGGCCGCCATCTGGTCGACCCGGACCCTGCCATTCTTGATGGTCGGGATGCTGTTTTCGATCCCGGTCGCGAACATGAAGGCGGAAATGGCGCGTCCTCCTACGGCAAGCTCCCCCCTGGAGCGTCACCGTCTAGAACATTCGCCGCGCCGGATTGTTCACGGGAATCTGTCGCCGCGCGCGCGCGTCGCGGGCGACCGACCTGCCCTGAAACCGATGGGGTATCGCGCTCCGGCGGGAGCGCGATACCTCAGATCGCGGTTTCGGGAGCGGGCGCGCCGTTGATCTTGCGGCAGCGGTCGAGGCTCGTGACCCCGTCCTGCAGGTTCTGGACGTTCCGGACCCACGCCTTGTCGCCGTGAACCGCCAGCACCGT
>DASPLM010000035.1:0-5351 GCA_035627575.1 Caulobacteraceae bacterium
AGATCGAGCGCGCCCGCCTGGTCTCCAGCGCCGACGAGCTCTCCAGCGACTTCCGCATCGAAGCCACCGGCGTCTACATCGCACGCCCCATCGCCAGCGAAGGCGGCCAGTTCCAGGTCACCGAGCTGCACGACTTCGAACGGCTGGAGATGAGCGAGGGGGATAGGGCGGTGTACGAGGCCCTGGAGGGAGCCGAGGCGCCGGCGGCGACAGAGGGCGTGAGCATTCCGCCCGCGCGGTGAACGCTCGAGGAGGGCGCTGTGCGCCGGCTCGAGCGACGGTTACGTATGAAGTAGGCGCCCCGGGCTCTTGGGGATCCGCGGGGGCGCAGCTAAAGAGTCGCCCTCTCGAAGAGGATGCGATGAAGCGCTTGCCATGGGGCCTCCTGCTCGTGCTCGCCGCCTGCGGCGAGCAGCGGGTGGCGCCGGTCGAACCACCGACGCCTGCGGCGCCCGCGCGCGCCGCACCTACCCCTGCCGTGACTGCGGCGCCCATGCGCTCCGACGAGGCTGAACTGGTCCGGCTGGAGCATGCCTACGCGAAGGCGCTGATCCAGAAGGACCGCGAGTTCCTGATGAGTTTCTACGCCAGCAACTGGCGCGGCGGGAACTGGACCGGCTTCTGGACCAAGTCGCGCATGATCCGCAGCCTGCTGGACGACCGCTACGTGGTGAAGTCCATGGAGGTGCGCGACCTGAAGGTACGGGTCATCGGCGACGTGGCTATCGTACAGGGCATCGACGACGAAGTGACCTCGATGAACGGCCGCGATACGAGCGGACGCTGGGTGTTCACCGACGTGTTCGAGAAGCGGGACGGCCGCTGGGTGGCGGTCGCGAGCCACACGAGCGAGATGAAGGGCGAGCCGAACTGAGCGGAGGCGCCTGCGGCGCCTGGACTGTCCCGCCGGCCGTGTTCGGCTTGCCCTGAGTACGGCCCGCGGCGCGCCGCTACGCGATGATATCCGGCCGGATCCGGTCCTGCAGGCGGATCAGTTCGTCTTTCAGGGCCAGCTTCTTCTTCTTGAGACGGGCGATCAGCAGCTGGTCCGGCAGGGGGAGCAGCTCCAGTGCGGCGATGGAGTGCTCCAGGTCCTGGTGCTCCTGCTGGATCTCCGCCAGGCGACCGTTCACGACCGTGAACTTGACGCGCGTGGGCTCTCCGTCGTCGTTCATTTCGAGGTGCTGTCCGGTGGCGCGCCAAGGGCGCGAGGCTTCGTCGATCATACAGGAATCAGGACCGGCCCGAAAGCTTGGCGGAGAGCTCGGCCAGGTGGCCGCGCGGCGTGGTCGGGCCCCAGGCGCGGGCCGCGGCCGCCAGCGCGGCCTCGGTCGCGGACGGCTTCCCGGCCGGCGCGGGGGTTATGGCGTCCAGTCCCTCCAGCAAGGCCTTCTCGGCGGCGAGCTCGGCGGCCTTGATCCGATCCCGGACGGATTCGCGCGCGGTCGGCTCCATGTCGGGAATCGGCTTCTTCAGCCCCCGGCGCAGCTTGCGCAGGGGCGCGATGGCGGCGTCCTCCCAGGTGCGGGCGATGTCGCTGGCCTCCTCCACCGTGTCGCGCTCCAGCGGCCGGCCTTCGGCCGCGCACCAGGCGGCCCACAGCAGCAGGCAGACGTTCTGGCCCTGGCCGTCCTGCAGCTCGAGCAGGTCCTCGCGTACGCCTGGCTGGCCGTAGGCCTCTACCGCCCAGGTCCACAGGCCCATGGTCAGGCCTCGCCGACCGGGCCGACGTCGCGGCCCCAGCGCTTCACGCCGGACCAGTCGAGGCCGAACAGGTCGAGCACCCGACCGACCGAATGGTTGACGAGGTCGTCGAGGGTCTGCGGCTTTGCGTAGAATGCGGGCACCGGCGGCGCGATGGTCGCGCCCATCTCCGCGAGCGCCGCCATGGTGCGGAGGTGACCGAGGTGCAGCGGCGTCTCGCGCACCATCAGCACCAGCGGCCGGCGCTCCTTCAGGGTCACGTCGGCGGCGCGGGTGAGCAGGGAGGAGGTCACGCCGGTGGCGATCTCGCCCATGGAGCGGACCGAACAGGGCGCCACGACCATGCCCAGGCAACGGAACGAGCCCGAGGCGACGGCAGCGCCGATGTCGGAGGCCTTGTGCACCACCGAGGCCTTCGCGTTGACCTCCGCGACCGACAGGCCGGCCTCCTCGACGAGGGTGAGCGCCGCGGCCTTGCTGACCACGAGGTGGCTTTCGACGCCGAGCCCGGAAAGCGCCTCCAGCATGCGCACCCCGTAGATCGCGCCGGAAGCGCCTGAAATCCCTACGACAAGCCGTTTCCGGTCGTCCGCCAAGGTCCAGCTCCGTAATGTTTATCGCGGGAATGTTACTCCACACGGGGACCGTGCGGGTGTGTCATTTGCGGGTGCTAACCAGAAGGAGGCGCAACCCATGGCGATCGACGCTCGCATTCGCGAACTCGACTCACGTCACCGTTCCCTGGAAGAGGCCATCGAGGACGAACTGTCCCACCCCGCCGCGGACTCGCTCCGACTGGCCGAGCTGAAGCGTCGAAAGCTCAGATTGAAGGAAGAGATCGAGGGACTGAGGTCCCACCACGCCTGAAGAGGTCGGGCCGCCCCCGGGCGGCCCTTTTGCCGTCAGCCTCCCGGGCAGGCGGGGCCGCCGGTCAGGCCTCGTCGTCCACCGGCGTGTCGACGGTGACCGTCTCGTCTTCGAGCGCGCCGGTCTCCGACGCCGGGCGCAAGGTCTCGCCCTCGCCGCGCTTGGCGGCTTCCTTGGACTTCTTCTCGGCCGCCTTGCGAACGACATCGTCGAGCTCCAGCTGGCCGACGAGGCCGAGCGACACCGGGTCGACCGGTTTGATGTTGGCCATGTTCCAGTGAGCGCGGTTGCGGACCTGGTCGATGGTGGCCTTGGTCGTGCCGAGCAGCTTGGAAATCTGCGCGTCGGTCACTTCCGGATGGTTGCGGATGAACCAGGCGATGGCGTCCGGACGGTCCTGGCGGCGCGACACGGGAGTGTAGCGCGGGGCCTTCTTGTTGGTCTTCAGCAGCTCCTGGTGCTTACCGACCAGCGCCTTCATGCGGTACTTCGGATCGGCGCCGGCGCGGTCCAGTTCCTCGCGCGACAGCTGGCCGTTGGCGATCGGGTCGGCGCCGCGGATGTCGCGCGCCACTTCGCCGTCGGCGATGCCCTTCACTTCCAGGTGGTGCAGGCCGCAGAAGTCGGCGATCTGCTCAAAGCTGAGCGAGGTGTTGTCGACCAGCCAGACGGCGGTGGCCTTCGGATAGAGGATTTGGTCGGCCATTTTCGGCGCTCCAGAAACGACGGCGCCCGGCCTTTCGGCCGGGCGGGTGTGGTGAACCCGATATAATCGCGTTCCGCGCTCAAGGAAACGGCTAACCGTTCGACTGCGGCAGCAGGGCTTTCAACTGCTCGGCATCGGCCGGCGCCGCGGCCCCGATGTCGTTGTCGAAGTAGGCGTAGACCTCCCGGCCCTCGGCGGCCCACAGTCGGATATGCGCCGCCCACTGACGGAGGGCTTCTTCCCCGTAGCGGCCGAAGTAGCGTCCGCCCGGGCCGTGACCGCGCACATAGACCCAGCCGGCGGTCGTCTCCCAGGGCGAGGGCGCGTCGTGGTGGTCGCTAATGCACAGCGCGGCGTCGTGCTCGGCCAGGATCGCGAAGACGGCGGGGTCGTACCAGCTGTCGTGGCGGAACTCGACGGTGACCCTCTGGCCCTTCGGCAGCCAGCCGAGGAAGGTCTTCAGCCGCTCGTCGTTGCGCCGCAACTGCGGCGGCAGCTGCACCAGAGCCGGTCCCTGGTGCGCTCCCAACGGGGCCATGCGCCCGAACACCAGGTCGACCGAGTCGGCGCAGTCCTTCAGCTTCTTGTTGTGGCTGATGAAGCGGCTGACCTTCCAGGCGAAGAGAAAGCCCGGCGGCGCCTGGTCCGCCCAGCCCTGCACGGCGGCTTCGGAGGGCAGGCGGTAGAAGCTGGCGTTGATCTCGCAGGTGTCGAAGAGGGTGGCGTAGTAGCCGAAGCGGCCCTTCAGCTTCACCGCCTCGGGATAGAACCGGCCCATCCAGTCCTTGTAGGCCCAGCCCGAGCACCCGATCCGGACCTGCGCCATCCGCCTGACATCTCCCTCAAGACGCTTCAGGGGATCAATACGACCTTGCCCACGTGGGTTCCGGATTCCAGCAGGGCGTGGGCGGCGCCGGCTTGGGCGAGCGGGAAAGTCCGGTCCACCCGGGGCCGCACCAGCCCCTGTTCCACCCACGGCCAGACCACGCGCTCGACCTCGGCGGCCAGGCGCGCCTTCTCGTCGGCGTCGCGGGGGCGCAGCAGCGATCCGGTGACCACGGCCCGCTTCTGCATCAGTCGGAATACCGGGACCTCGACCGTCGCCCCGGCCTGGGCCGCGACGTAGACGATCCGCCCACCGGTGTTCAGAGCTGCGAGATTGCTCTCGAAGTAGGGCCCGCCGACCATGTCCAGCACCACGTCCACGCCCCCGAAGGCTTTCGCCGCCGCGCCGAAGTCCTCCGCCGTCGCATCGATGGCGAGGTCGGCGCCGAGGTCCCGCGCCGTCTGCGCCTTGGCAGCGCCGCGCGCCGTGGCGACCACCCTGGCGCCGGCAGCCCTGGCCATCTGGATCGCCGTCGTGCCGATCCCGGACGTGGCCCCGTGGACCAGCAGGGTCTCTCCCGCCTTCAGGGCGCCGTGCTCGAAGACATTCGCCCAGACGGTGAAAACCGTCTCAGGCAGGGCCGCCGCCTGTGTCAGGTCGAGCCCTTTCGGCACGGGCAGGGCGTGGCGGGCGTTCACCGTGGCGTATTCCGCATAGCCGCCGCCGGCCAGCAGGGCGCAGACCCGGTCGCCCGCCTTCCAGCGTCCCGCGCCGTGGACCACCTCGCCGGCGATTTCGAGTCCCAAGGTCGCCGGCGCGCCAGGCGGGGGCGGATAGGCGCCGAGCCGCTGGACGATATCGGGTCGGTTCACGCCCGCCGCCACGACGCGGACGAGGATTTCGCCGGCGCGGGGTTCCGGCGGCGGAAGCTCAACCAGTTCAAGGGCCTCTGCCGGTCCGGAGCCGCCGTTGATCGCTATCGCCCGCATCGGTTCGCCGCTCCCGCTTGCATCCATGGCCCCGGCGCGTTCAGATAGGCGGTTGTTCGCATACGAGCAAAGGGAGGATCGCGTCCGTGATCGACGACATGCTTCCCCGCCCTTCCGGCCGTGGCGCAGTCCTGGCCGAACTGGGCAAGGAGGATCTCGACCTGCATTCGGTCGAGGAACTCCGCGAGCGCATCCGCCTGCTCGAGGCCGAAATCGACCGGGCGCGGGCGAAGCTCGACGGGAAACAGGCGAGGATGAG
>DASPLM010000036.1:0-3036 GCA_035627575.1 Caulobacteraceae bacterium
GGGCGGCCGCCGTGCTCGGCTCGCTGGCCAAGGAGCGGCCGAACGATCCGGATGTGTGGAGCAATCTCGGCCTCGCCCGGGCCCAGGCCGGCGACGCCATCGGGGCCGTGCGCGCCTTCGAGCGGGCCCTGGCGCTGCGTCCGAACGCCGCCGAAGACTGGACGGCGCTCGGCATCAGCCTGGCCGAACTGAACGGCGGCAAGCCCGGGCCGGACGGCCTGCGCGCCTTCCAGCGGGCGCTGGAGATCGATCCGAAGGCGCCAGGCCCGCGCTTCTACCTCGGCCAGGCCGAGATCGAGGCCGGCCGCGTCGCCGAGGGCCTGGCCCTGTGGCGCGCCGCCGCCGCCTCCCTGGCTCCGGCCGACCCGCGCCGCCAGGCCATCGAGTCCGACATCCGCCGCGTCGAAAGCGGGCCGCTGACCACTCCTGCGCCGTCGCCGGGCGGGGCCGAAGCCGTCGCGTCGGCGGCTCCGGAGGACCAGGCCGAGATGATCCGCGGCATGGTCGCGGGCCTCGCGGCACGCCTGGAGCAACAGCCCGATGATCCGCAAGGCTGGGCGCGCCTGGTGCGCGCCTACGGCGTCCTCGGCGACACCGCCGCCCGGGACGCGGCCCTGGGACGGGCGCGCGCCCTGTTCCGCGACCGACCAGCCGACTTGGCCGTCGTCGAGGCTGCGGCGCGATAGCCCATCCGTAAAACGCCGCACTGGCGCGCGCGCCGTCAGTCGCTATGTTCCCGCCGCCCCTAGCGCCTGGCGTCCATGAACCTGCTGCCGAAATCCCGCAAAGCCCGCCGCCGCCTGATGGCGGTCGCAATCGCCGCACCTGTCCTCGCCCTGGCGGTGGGCCTGTCGCTGTGGGCGATGCGCGACGCGGTGGTGTTCTTCTACGGCCCGTCCGAGGCCCAGGCGCAGCAGGTGCCCCCCGGGCGCGTCGTCCGCATCGGCGGGCTGGTCGAGCCCGGCAGCCTGGTCAAGCAGCCTGGCGGGGAGGTCACCTTCCGCGTCGCCGACAACGCCGCGGCCACCAACGTCCACTTCCGCGGCGACCTGCCCGACCTGTTCCGGGAGGGCCAGGGCGTGGTGGCGCAGGGCGCCTTCGACGCCGCGGGCACGTTCCAGGCGAAGCAGGTGCTGGCCAAGCACGACGAGAACTACATGCCTCGCGAGGTCGCCGACGCGCTCAAGGAGAGCGGAGAGTGGCGTGGCGAGGGCGCGGCGCCCGGCGCCTACGGCAAGAAGGGCGATCCTGCGCGATGACGGCCGAGCTGGGCGCCTTCGCGCTGGCGCTCGCGCTGGCCCTGTCGATCGCCCAGGCGGCCCTGTCCGTCGCCGCCCGGGTGCGCCGCTCGCGCGTGTTCGCTCGAGCCGGGGAGGGGGCCGCGCTGGGCGCGTTCCTCTGCGTGCTGGCGGCCTTCGTCTGCCTGCTGATCGCCTTCGTCGGCTCGGACTTCTCCGTCGCCAACGTGGCCAACAACTCCCACACGCTGAAGCCCATGCTCTACAAGGTGGCGGGCGTCTGGGGGAGCCACGAGGGCAGCCTGCTGCTGTGGTGCCTGTGCCTGACCGGCTTCGGGGCGGCGGTCGCCATCGCCGCACGCGCCCTGCCCATGGGCCTGAAGAGCGTGACCCTGGCCAGCCAGGGGCTCCTGGGCGTGATGTTCCTGGCGTTCGCGGTGTTCACGTCCAACCCGTTCCTGCGCATGAACCCCGTGCCGCTGGAAGGCAGGTCGTTGAATCCGCTGCTGCAGGACCCGGCGCTCGCCTTCCATCCGCCGCTGCTCTACGGCGGCTACGTCGGCTTCTCCCTGGTCTTCTCCTTCGCCGTGGCGGCCCTCGTCGAAGGCCGGGTGGACGCCGCCTGGGCGCGGTGGGTGCGGCCCTGGACCCTGGCCGCCTGGAGCATGCTCACGCTCGGCATCACCCTGGGCGCCTTCTGGGCCTACTACGAACTCGGCTGGGGCGGCTGGTGGTTCTGGGACCCGGTGGAGAACGCCTCCTTCATGCCGTGGCTTGCCGCCACGGCCCTGCTGCATTCGGCCATCGTCACCGAGCGGCGCGGGGCCCTTCCCAGCTGGACGGTCTTCCTCGCCCTGCTGGCCTTCACCTTCTCCATGCTGGGCGCCTTCCTCGTGCGCTCCGGCGTGCTGACCTCGGTCCATGCCTTCGCAGTCGATCCGGAGCGCGGCGTCATGCTGCTGGGGATCACGGGAGCGGCGGCGGGCGCCGGCTTTGCCCTGTTTGCCTGGCGGGCGCCGACCATGGCCTCGGGCGGCCTGTTCGCGCCGGTCAGCCGCGAGGGGACGCTGGTCCTCAACAACCTGTTCCTGGCCGTCGCGGCGGCGACCGTGCTCCTGGGGACGCTCTATCCGCTCATGCTCGAGGCGGCGACGGGGGATGCGATCTCGGTCGGCCCGCCCTACTTCAACCTGACCTTCACGCCGCTGATGGCGGCGGCCATGCTGATCCTGCCTGCGGGCCCCCTGCTGGCGTGGAAGCGCGGCGACCTGAAGGGCGTGCTTCAGCGGCTGACCTGGGCCGCCGCCCTCGCCATCCTCGCCGCCCTGGTCACATTGGGCCTGAACGACTTCCGCAAGGCCTGGGGCGCGGCCGGGGTGGGTCTTGGTTTCTGGCTCGTGGCCGGCGCCCTGGCCGAGGTCGCCGAACGCGTACGCCTGTTCCGTGCGCCCGCCGTCGAAAGCTGGCGCCGGCTCAAGGGGCTGCCGCGTGGCGCCTGGGGAACGACGCTCGGCCACCTCGGGCTCGGTCTGTTCGTGCTGGGCGCCTGCGTCGAGACCGGCTGGAAGCTCGAAACCGCCCAGGTCGTCGCGCCCGGCCAGGGCTTTGCCATCGCCGGCTATGACCTGGTGCTGCAGCGGGCCGGAGTCGTCGACGGCCCCAACTACCTGGCCGAGCGCGGCGTCGTCACGGCCAGCCGGGACGGTCGCCTGGCCTGCACCGTGCAGCCCGAGCGCCGCTTCTTCCCGGCCGGCCGCCAGACCACCACCGAGGTCGGGCTGTGTTTCCGCGGTCTGTC
>DASPLM010000037.1:0-3399 GCA_035627575.1 Caulobacteraceae bacterium
GACGGCGTCCCGTAGATCGGGCCGTCGTAGAGCCGCAGGGTCTCGTCGATCTCGCCGAGGCCGAGGTGGAAGAGCGCCAGGTGCCAGCTGTTGTGGACGGCGAAGCTGCTGTCGACGGACCAGTCGGGCATCAGCGAGCGCATCCACGCGGCCCCTTCGCGGCGGCGGCCCTGCATCTCAAAGCAGTGGGCGACCGCATGGTGGGCCCAGGTGTTCCGCCGGTCGTGGGCCAGGGACTCCAGGCCCGCCGCCTCGGCGCGGGCATAGTCGCCGCACTCTTCCAGGCCGAAGGCCAGGAGCGACTGCACGGCGTGCCAGTCGGGCATGGCCGGCGACCACGCCGGCAAGGCGCGGGCGATGCGGTCGCGCAGCATGCGGGAGTCGCCGACCAGGAAATCGGCCAGCTGGCCGACCTGCAGCGCCAGCACGTCGCGGGGCCACGCGATCGCAATGTCCTCGAGCACCCGCCCGGCGGCCCGGATCTCGCCGGAGAAGAACAGGCCCAGGACTTTCAGGTGGGCGCGCTCGCGCTCGTTCATGGGCAGGCCGGAAGCGGCCTCGTAGGCGACGCCGGCCATCTGCTGCACGGACGGGTTGGTGCCGATGGCCAGCATGTAGGCCTTGGCCATGTACGCCATGGCGAAGTCGGGGCTGTCGGCCAGGGCCCGGTCCATGGCCGCGACCGGGTCGCCCGTGTAGCGTTGAAACTCGGTCAGGCCGGCAAGGTAGTGGTCGAGCGCCGTATGGCCGGCGCCGGAGTATTCGAGACCGGAATGGTCCTTGATCTGCACGATAACCTCCATCGATGCGGGGACCGGGAACAAACAGACATGCAGGCGCTGCATCCAGCGGTCGCGCGGTCGGTTCCGGCGTCGACGAAAAACCGCCATGGTTGTAAGGGAGTGGCTGCCGACCCGTGTTATGGGAGGGAGCCATGACGACGCGCATCCTCGAGAAAACTGCACCGCCGGTACAGCAACCGGCCGAGGTGTCCGCCCCGACGAAGGGCGCGCGGACGCGGGAGCGGCTGCTCGACCTCGCCTATGAGGCGGTGATCGAGAAGGGCTTCGCCGCCACCTGCATCGAGGAACTGGTCGAGGCGGCGGGGATCACCAAGAGCGGCTTCTTCTACCACTTCCGCGACAAGAACGACCTCGCCCGGCAGATGCTGGAGCGCTACCTGTCCAACAACGCCGCGATGATGGACGGACTGGCGGCCCGGGCGCGGGACCTGACCGACGACCCCCTGCACAGCTACCTCGTCTTCCTGAGGCTCTACGCCGAGGAAATGACGGCCATCGCCGGAACCCTGCCCGGCTGCATCGTCGCCATGGTGGCGTTCCAGGAGAAGGCCTTCGCCCGGGAGATCGCGCGCATGAACGCCGAGGGCGTGGCGGGTTGGCGCCGGGACGCCGTCGCCTGGCTGCGCCAGATCGCCGAGCGGTACCCGCCTCGGGGCGCCGTGGACCTCGACGCCCTGGCGGACCTTTTCATCGCCAACGGCATCGGCGGCCTGGCCATCGCCAAGGCGACCGGCGACGCCGAGGCGCTGGGCCGGCAGATCCTTGCCTACCGGGACCTGGTGCGGATGCTGTTCAGCCCGGAGTGAGCGGGGTTCAGGGGTAGCGGGGCTCGGACGCGCCGAAGAACCAGTCGGTGCGGAACCGGCCGTCGGGCCGGTAGACGTGGACCTGACTGTCCACCTTCACGTTGCGCCATTCACTGAAAGCGATGCGCCGCGCGGTCTCGGCCGCCTCGGCTTCGCTGCCGGACTGGCTGATGGCGAAGCCGTTGTTCTTCACCACCCAGCCGCCCCGACGCTCGGGCTGCACATAATACTCACGCAACTTCACGACAGACCCCCCCGGGCAAAGCTGGACCATAGAACACCCGCGAGGGCGGCGGAGTCGAGTCCCGGAACTCGGACAGGCGGGTCGAGGCCGGCGCCGCAGCCGCGTCAGGCCGCGGCGACCGGCGCGTCGGACACAAGGCTGTCGAGCGCGATGATGCTCAGCATCCCGGCCTCGGAGGGCAGCAGGCCTTCGACGAAAGCCGCCGGCCCGCGGGCATCCGCCGGGGCGGGCTGGATGGCGGCCCTGTCGACGGTCAGGATATCGGATACCGCGTCCACAAGGAGGCCCACCATCCGACCCCGAATAGAGGCCACGATGATGGCGTGGCGATCGGTCGGCTCCGCCGCCCCCATGCCCAGCCGCCCACCGAGATCGAGGATCGGCAGCACCTCGCCGCGCAGGTTGATGACGCCGTGCACGTGCTCGGGCGCATGGGGCAGGGGTGTCGCCGGGGTCCAGCCGCGAATCTCGCGCACGGCCATGATGTCGACGCCGCAGGCCAGCTGGCCGGTCTTGAAGGAGACGAGCTCGCGTTGCGCATCGCTGCGGATCGGTTCGATGACCATGGGAGCCTCAGAACTCTTCCCAGCCGTCGACGTCGGCGGCGGGGTCGTGCTTCAGGGCCGCTCCGCCGCGGCCGACCGTGCGCATCTGCGCGGCGGCGTGGCGCGCGGGTGGACGCTGGGCCGGGCGCTCGGGACGGCGCGCGGCGGCCGACGCCGCGCCGAGCTGGAACCGCGACACCAGCCGGTTCAGTTCCTGCGCCTCGCCGGCCAGGCTGTGGCTGGCGGCGGTCGATTCCTCCACCATGGCGGCGTTCTGCTGGGTCATCTGGTCCATCTGGTTGACGGCCAGGTTGACCTCGTTGATGCCCGTGGCCTGCTCCTCCGCCGAAGCCGCGATCTCGCCCACGAGGTTCGAGATCTCCGCCACCTGGACCACGATCCGTTCCAGCGCCGCGCCGGTCTGTCCGACCAGGTCGACACCGGCGCCCACATGGCCTGACGAGGCGGTGATCAGGGCCTTGATCTCCTTCGCCGCCTCGGCCGAGCGCTGGGCCAGCGCGCGGACTTCAGAGGCCACCACGGCGAAGCCGCGACCGGCGTCTCCGGCGCGCGCCGCCTCCACCCCCGCGTTCAGGGCCAGCAGGTTGGTCTGGAAGGCGATCTCGTCGATCACGCCGATGATCTGGCTGATGCGGGTCGAGGAGTCCGCGATCTGACCCATGGCGGCGACGGCTTCGCGAACCACCGCCCCCGACTGTTCGGCGTCGGAGCGGGCAGTGGTGACGGCATTGTTCGCCTGGCGCGCCCCCTGGGACGCACGCTTCACCGTGGCGGTGATCTGGTCGAGGGCGGCGGCGGTCTCTTCGAGACTCGCGGCCTGCTGCTCGGTCCGCTTGGACAGATCGTCGGCGGCCCGGCTGATCTCGTCGGAGCCGCCCCGGATGCTCTCCGCGTTGCCGGCGATGACGCCCATGACCTCCTGCAGCTGGCCCATGGCGGCGTTGAAGTCGTCCTGCAGCTTGCGGTACTCGCCGGGGAAG
>DASPLM010000038.1:0-6548 GCA_035627575.1 Caulobacteraceae bacterium
CGGACTTCCGCTCCTGATGCTGGAATTTCTCGTTGAAGCCGCAGAATCCGGCGCCGTGATGGACCGGGCCCGGTCCAGCTTCCCGCCCGCGTCGGCGGTCGTGTTCGCCTTCGACGAGCACATGCGCCCCAGCTTCTCCAACCTCTACCTCGCCCGGGACCACGGCGGAGGCCCCACGTGAGCCTGCACGACCTGGGCGCCGGCGCCTTCCGCCTGCTCGACCCCGAGACGGCCCACGGCCTGACCGTCAGGGCTCTGACCCTGGGCCTGGGTCCGCGAGGCGGCGCAGCGGCCGACCCTGCCCTGGCCGTCGAGATCGCCGGGCTCCGCCTGCCCAACTGCATCGGCCTGGCCGCCGGATTCGACAAGAACGCCGAGGTCCCGGACGCCATGCTCGCCGCCGGCTTCGGCTTCGTGGAGTGCGGCACGGTCACGCCCCTGGCCCAGGCCGGCAATCCGAAGCCGCGCCTGTTCCGGCTGACGGAAGACCGGGCGGTGATCAACCGCATGGGCTTCAACAACGAGGGGCTGGAGCCGTTCGCCCGCCGCCTTGCCGCCCGACAGGGACGACCGGGGATCGTCGGGGCCAATATCGGCGCCAACAAGGACGCCGCCGACCGCATCGGCGACTATGTCGCCGGCCTCGCGCGGCTCTGGCCGCTCGCGGACTACTTCACCGCCAACATCTCATCGCCGAACACCCCCGGGCTGCGGGCGTTGCAGACCCGCGCCGCGCTGGACGAGCTGCTGGGACGGCTGGCCGAGGTGCGAACGGGCCTGACGGCCTCCCACGGCGCCAGGCCGTTGTTCCTCAAGGTCGCCCCCGACCTGGAGGAGGCGGAGGTGGGCGAGATCGCCGAGGCCTGCGCCGCCAACGGCGTGGACGCCATCATCGTCTCCAACACCACGATTGCGCGGCCCGGCAGCCTGCGCTCGGCGGGCAGGGGCGAGGGCGGCGGCCTGTCGGGCCAGCCCCTGTTCGAGCCTTCCACCCGCGTGCTGGCGCAGTTCCACGCCGCAGTCGCCGGCCGGGTGGCCCTGATCGGGGCGGGCGGCGTGGGCTCGGGCGCCCAGGCCTACGCCAAGATCCGGGCCGGCGCTTCGGCGGTGCAGCTCTACTCGGCCATGGTCTATGAGGGGCCCGGGCTGGTGCGGCGCATCCGGCGGGACCTGGCCGAGCGGCTGCGCGCCGACGGGTTCGCCTCGGTTCGTGAGGCGGTAGGCGCCGGCTAGCGCAACAGCGCCCCGATCTCCTCCCAGGCCTCCGCAGCCGGGGGAACCACGCCGCCGAACTGCGGGAAGCCGTGAGGCAGGGAGTCGTAGCAGCGGAACCGCGTCTCCACGCCGGCCGCCATCAGCTTGCGCGCGTACTGCTCGCCCTGGTCCGCCAGGGGATCGAAGCCGGCGGTGACGACGACCGCGGGAGCGAGCCCGGACAGGTCGTCCGCGCGCAGCGGAGACAGGCGCTGGTCCGACGGATCGGTCTCCGCGCCCAGATAGTGGCGCAGGGACCAGCGCAAGGCGGCGGTGGACAGAGGCCAGGCGTCGGCGAAGCTGGTCATCGACGGCTGCTCGGCGATGACGTCCAGCAGGGGACAGACCAGCAGTTGCCGCTCGGGCTGGGGTTCGTTCTGCCGCCGCAGTTCGAGGCAGACGGCGGCGGCGAGGCCCCCGCCGTTCGAGAGGCCGCCGACCGAGGCCGCGTCCGCCATGCAGCCGTAGCGCTCGCCCGCCTGCCGCGCCCATCGCACCGCCGCCATGGCGTCCTCGAAGGCGGCGGGGAAGCGGTGCTCCGGCGCCAGCCGGTATTCCGGCACGGCGACGACCGTCCGGGCCGAGCGGGCCAGCCGGGAGGCGACGCCTTCGCTCTCCTGCAGCCCGCCGGCGATGCCCGAGCCGTCGTGGAGGAAGACCAGGATCGGCGCGTCGGCGGCCTGGTCAACGGGGATGTGCAGGGCGGTGGCGATCGCGCCGCCCGGCCCGTCCAGCAGGATGCTCTCGCGCTTCACGTCCGGGGCGGGGTCGGGACCGGCGGCGGCGACCAGGGCGGCCCATCCGTCGCGCGCGTCCTGCGGCGACAGGCTCTCGAAGGAGGCCCGCCCGCCCCAGGTCTTCCACAGGTACTGGAAGCGCGGGTCCAGGGTCCGCCCGGCGCGATAGGCCACCCCGCCGCCGGCCATCAGGCGCAGCGCCGCCGGCGGCAGCGACAGGAGACGGCGGAGCAGGAAGCGCTGGATCGCGGGGTCGGCCATGGACCCGATGTGAGCCCTATTCCCCTGGCGTCCGCAAGTCGCCGGCCGTCGTTGCGATCAGCCGGGCGTAGAAGCCGGCGGCCCGGTTCAGGTTCTCGGTCGACAGGCGCTCGTTGACGCCGTGGAAGCTCTCCAGCTCGGCCGGCGTCACCATGATCGGCAGGAAGCGATAGACCTGCGGCGTCAGCCGGTTCATCGCCCGCCCGTCGGTGGCGCCCGACAGCAGGCCGGGCACGGGGGGTGCGTCGAGGCTGGCGCGCGCCAGCGCCGCCAGCACATCCCAGGCCGGAGAGCTGGTCGAAGCCACGGGCGAGGCCTCGGCCGCGCCCTCCACCCAGGCCAATTCCACCGGCAGATCACCCACCGCCCGCCTGGCCCGCGCCATCACCCCCGCCATGCGGTCGCGCGGGTGGATGCGGTAGTTGATCAGCGCCGTGGCGCGTTCGGGCAGGACGTTCTCCTTGGGCGAGCCCTGCAGCATGGTCGGAGCGATGGTGGTGTGCAGCAGCGCCGCGCCGGCGGGGCTTTCGCCGACGATCCGGGTCAGCAGGCCTCCGAACAGCCAGTCGTTGGCGATCACCATCCGCTGCGGCAGCGCCGCCTCGGCCGAGAGGGCGCGCACCGTCTCGGCGCCGGGGCCGTCGAAGCGCTTGGGGAAGGGGGCGGATGCGATCCGGTCCACCGCCCGCGCCAGGGCGTGCACGGCGGTCTGGTCGGGCGGGGCCGAGGAGTGGCCGCCAGGCCCGCGCGCGGTCAGGCGCAGGGTGGCGTAGCCCTTCTCGGCCGTGGCGATCATGGCCATGGGCCTGCCGTTGAGCGGATCGGCGGTCAGGCCGAGCCCGCCCTCGTCGAGCACGAAGAGCGGCTTCACCCCGCGCTCGGCCAGGAGGGCGGCGGCCGCCCGGGCGCCCGACCCGCCCGCCTCCTCGTCGTGGCCGAACACGAAGAGAACGGTGCGCCGGGGCTGGAAGCCGCCGGCGGCCAAGGCCTCGGTCGCTTCCATCAGGGCGATCAGCGAACCCTTGTCGTCCATGGCGCCGCGGCCCCAGACGGCGCCCTGCGCCACCTCCCCCGAGAAGGGCGCCCGGGTCCAGGCGGCGCGGGTCTCCTCGACCACCGGCACCACGTCCTGGTGCGCCATCAGGATCAGCGGCGGCAGCGCCGGGTCGGCGCCGGGCCAGGTGTAGACGAGGGTGTGTCCGGCGACCGTCTCCCGGGTCATGGCGCGGTGGGCGGCGGGATAGGTGTTCGCGAGCCAGGCGTGGAAGCGGTCCCACTCCTCCCATCGGTTCAGGGCCGGGTCCTGGTGCGAGACCGTCCGGAAGCGGATCGCCTCGCCCAGCCGGGCGGCGGCGCGAGCCTCGTCGATGGCCACCGGAGGCGCGAGGGCCGCGCGGGCTTCGCCGTAGGCGGGCGCCTTCCAGGTCAGGCCGCGGACCAGCACCGCCAGCACCAGGACAAGCGCCAGGGCCGCCAGACCGAGCAGGCCGTATCGGATCGCCTTCATCATCGTCCCCCCAAACCCGGCCTCGCCTCCAGGAACCGGAACCATAGGCCTTGCCCCGCGCGAGGGGGAAGGGCCGACGCCGCCCGCCTGCCTTGACGCTTTCCGGCGGATCACCAGAGCATCGACAGGTCGGACGCGCGTGCCCGCAAGGAGCGCCGCGGCAGCTCTGAAACGGGGGCGGTGAAGGCGGGCGAATTCCCTGTTCCGACGGCGTGAATTCCCTGTTCCGGCGGCGCCGAAATTCCCTGTTCCGACGACAGGGTGTCCGGGGGCGCGGGCGGGCCGGCGAGACACTGTTCGAGGAGTTTCAAGAGCTTGGGGGAACGATGGCGACAGGAAGGAGAGGGCGCGAGGATGCTGGACAAGGCCGCTCCTGTTCCGGCGCCGATCGGAACAGGGAATCCGGCCGGACCCGGTCGGGTCTCGGTCGTCGGCGGCACGGTGGGTTGAGGCGGCGGCGGGGCCATGTCACGGTCGGGTGTGCGCTCGCTACTCAACCTGCTGTTCCGGGTCGGATTTCTCGCGGTCCTCGGCGTCATCGCCTGGGTCGTGGTGGACAACTACGTGCCGTCCCGCCACGTGCCGTGGAAGCCGGCCGACCTGACCCAGCCGCCCGGCCTGGCCACCAAACTCCAGGTGCAGCCTCTGGCCCGCGATCTGGACGAATGCCTGCGCGCCCTGCGCGAGGCCGGCGTGGAGGCCGAGCCGGCCGAGGAGGTGGACGACGGTCAGTTCTGCAAGGTGCACAACGCGGTGCGCATCAAGTCCGGCCTGACCGCCACCAGTCCCAAGGACCTGGTGATGAGCTGCCCGCTGGCGGCCAACTACGTCATCTGGGACCGGCAGGTGCTGCAGCCGGCGGCCGAGCAGCTGATGGGATCGAAGGCGAAAACGGTGGTGATCTACGGCACCTACGCCTGCCGCCGGCGCTACGGGCGGGCCGACCAGGTTCCGAGCGAGCACGCCACCGCCAGCGCCGTGGATATCGGCGAGATCGTGCTGGAGGACGGCCGCCGCGTCACCCTGCTGGAGGGCTGGACCAAGGACGGGCCCGAGGCGGTGTTCCTGCGCCGCCTGCGCCAGGGCGGCTGCGACATCTTCGGGACGGCGCTCAGCCCCGACTATAACGCCGAGCACGCCAACCACCTGCACTTCGACATGAAGAACTGGAACATGTGCCCGACCGGCCCGGATCCGGACGACCCGGTGGTCCCGCCCAAGCCTGATGCGGCGCCCGCGAAGGCCGATCCGGCCAAGGCCTGAGCGGCTTCGATCACGAACCTTTCAGTTTGACCGTCGCCCAAGGCGAAGGCACAAAGTTCGCGCGATCCGATATCTTGGCTGCCGACGATGCTGGCGAGGGTCCTGGACCCGAACCTTTGAAGCTGCTCCCGGAGTGGGTCGCGAGGGTCTTTGGGCGTCGCCCGGGCCCGCCTGGAACGGCTAACTAGGAGACGCCAAGATGGCGACGGGTACGGTCAAGTGGTTCAACACCACGAAGGGTTACGGCTTCATCCAGCCGGAGGACGGCGGCAAGGACGTCTTCGTCCACATCTCGGCGGTCCAACGCGCCGGGCTGCAGGGGCTGAATGAAGGTCAGCGCGTCAGCTACGAAGAACAGAACGAGCGTGGCAAGACCGCGGCCGTGAACCTGCAACCGCTCTGAGCCTCAGGCGCAGCACGGAATTCACGCGGGTCCGGAGGCTTCCTCCGGGCCCGCTTTTCGTCTCGACGCCGACCGCTGCGCGATGGCCACCCCGAGCAGGGCGATCACGCCGCCCAGCCCCTGGATCAGCCCGATCGGCTCGCCGAAGATGGCCCAGCCCAGGATCGCCGCCACCACGGGCTGGATGAACACCACCACCGAGGCCAGGGCGGTCGGCAGCCGGCCAAGCGCCCAGGCTATGGCGCCCTGGCCGATGACGTGGACGAGGCCGAGCGCGAAGCATGCGCCCCAGCCGGACGGGGTCTCCGGCCGCAGGTCCTCGCGCAGCGCCAGCGCCGCGATCAGCAGGAGCGGGGCCCCGGCCGCCGAGGACCAGAACATCACCCGCGTCGCGTTGGCGCTCTTCCGCGCCTGGCCGATGGCGAGGAAGTAGCCGCCATACCAGATGGCCGTCAGCGCCGAGAGCAGGTCGCCCAGCGGCGGGTTCACGCCGCGCGCGTCCTCGCCGTGAGCCAGCGCCATGGTGAAGGCGCCGCTCAGCGCCAGGGCCAGGCCGGCCATGAAGAGGCGGCGCGGCCGCTCGCCGTAGATGAACCAGGCCGCCAGGGTGACCACCACCGGCGTCAGGTTGGTCAGCACCGTGGCGTTGGTCACCGAGGTATAGGTCACCCCATAGTGCCAGAAGGCCAGGTCCAGGGCGAAGAACACCCCGGCCAGCGCCGTCCACTTCACCGGCGAAGGCCCCTCCGGCCTGGGCGCACCGGGGCGGAACGCCAGCAGGGCCAGCCAGGGCAGGGCGAAGGCCAGGCGCCAGAAGCCCGCCGCCGCCGGCCCCGTCTCCGTCAGGCGCACGAAGATGGGCGCGAAGCCGATGGCGGCGGCGCCGATCATCAGCACGACAAGGGCGCGGGTGTCGGTCCTGGTCTGGCTCACGCGTCCCCGAATCCCAGCTCGCGCCGCAGCGCCTGCGCCGTCATCCCCTGCGCCCGAAGTTCCCGCAAGGTCTGGGACCGGTCGCGCTTGGCGAAGCGCTTGCCGTCCGGGCCGGACAGCAGGTCGTGGTGCCGGTAGACCGGCGTGGGCAGGTCCAGCAGGGCCTGCAGCAGCACCTGGACGTGGGTGG
>DASPLM010000039.1:0-4238 GCA_035627575.1 Caulobacteraceae bacterium
CCCAGACCGGCGACCCGCTGGGCACGGGCGAGGGACAGTCGCCGTACCCGGATCTGGAGGGCGAGTTCACCTTCCAGCGCGACGCGGCCATGCCCTTCGTATCGGTGGCCTCGCCCGCCGGCGCCGAGATGGGCTTCATCGGGGCGCTGCCGGTGCAGACCCAGCCGAACGCCCTGCTGGGCCTGACCGGCACCGGCAAGGTGCGCGCCTGGGGGCTGTACTGCCCCGGCGTCGCCGGCATGGCCCGCGGCGAACCCGAGAACAGCGCCAACAGCCAGTTCTTCCTGATGCGCCAGCCCTATCCCTCGCTGGACAAGCGCTACACCGTCTGGGGCCGCGTGGTGGTGGGGCTGGACGTGGTGCGCGCCATCAAGGTCGGGGAGCCGCCCGAGAGCCCCGACCGCATGGCCCGCGTCCGGGTCATGGAGGACATCCCCGCGCCGGACCGGCCGAAGATCCAGGTCATGGACACACGCTCGCCCGCTTTCAGGGCCATGGCGGAGCGGATGCGGAAGACCAGGGGCGCCGACTTCTCCGTCTGTGACCTGGACGTCCCCGCGAAGGTCGGGTGAGGAACGAATGAGAGCTTTGATCACGGCCGCGGCCTTCGCGGCGGCCCTCCTGGCGCCGGCGGCGGCGCAGGCGCAGTCGGCGTCGGACTGGCGGCCCCTTGACCTCGAGAACACCCTCGTCATCGAGACCAGCAAGGGGCGGGTGGTGGTCGAGCTGTCGCCCCTGGCGGCGCCCAACCACGTGGCGCGGCTGAAGCAGTTCGCGCGCGAGAAGTTCTACGACGGCCACGTCTTCCACCGCGTGATCAACGACTTCATGGCCCAGACGGGCGATCCGCTGGGCACCGGCGGTGGCGGCTCGCAGCTGCCGGACCTGCCGGGCGAGTTCACCTTCCGCCGCAACGCGGCCACGCCGTTCACCATGGTGACCACGGACAAGGGCACCAGCACCGGCTTCGTCGGCTCCCTGCCGGTCATGACGCGTTCGGACGACATGATGTACTTCACCGCCAAACAGGAGGTGGAGGCCTGGGGCGCCTATTGCCCGGGCGTGGCCGGCATGGCGCGCCAGGGGCCGCCGGACACCGCCAACAGCCAGTTCTTCCTGATGCGCGGCGAGGAGCGGGTGCTGGACAAGGCCTACACCGCCTTTGGCGCCGTGGTTCAGGGCCTGGACGTCGTGCGCAAGCTGAACGTGGGCGAGCCGCCGGCCAGCCCGGACCGCATGCTCAGCGTCCGCGTCGCCGCGGACCTGCCCGAGGCCGAGCGGCCGAAGCTGATGGTGATGGACACCCGCTCGGCCGCCTTCAAGGCGGTGATGGATCAGGCGCGGAAGACGGCGGGCGAGGACTTCGACGTCTGCGACGTGCAGTTGCCGGTCCAGGGCGGCTGATGCCGGACGCGCTGGCCGCGCTGCTGCTGGCGCTCACGCCGGCGCCGACGACGACCGCGCCGCCCGCGCCTGCCGCCGTCGAGTGGCGCGCCATCCCCGCCGACGACCTGCTGGTGATCGAGACCGGCAAGGGGCGCATCCTGGTCGAGATGCGGCCCGACCTGGCCCCGGCCCATGTGGCGCGGGTCAGGGAACTGGCGCGCGAGGGCTACTACGACGGCGCGCTGTTCTACCGGGTCATCGACAACTACATGGCCCAGGGCGGCGACCGCTCCGTGAACGACGCCTTCACCTCGGACAAGCCTGACCTGAAGGCCGAGTTCGCGCTGAAAGGCGGCGCCGACGGGACGGGCTGGCTGGGCGCGAGCCCCCTGACCCGTCTGTCCGACGGCCGCACCGTGGCGCGCTTCTGCGCCGGCACGGCCGCTTTCGCCCACTACGCCGACCCCGACACCGCCAACAGCCAGTTTTTCCTGATGCGCGCGCCGGCGCCTTTCCTGGAAGGGCAGTTCACGGTCTGGGGGCGGGTGGTCTCGGGACAGGAGGTCGTGCGGGCGCTGAACGTCGGCGAGCCGCCGGCCCAGCCCGATGTCATGACCCGCGTCCGCGTCGCCGCCGACCTGCCCGCGGGGGAGCGGCCGGCGGTGGAGATCGCGGACACGGCCGGCCGTGCGTTCCAGGCCGGGGTCGAGCAGTTGCGGAAGGCGCGCGGGGCGGCGTTCACGGCCTGTGATGTCGCGGTGGTGGCGCGGGTGCCGTAGCGGGCCCCGCCTCGCCCTTCGACAGGCTCAGGGTGAGGCTACTCTTTGGACCCGGTAGAAATGCTCATCCTGAGCCTGGGTCGAAGGACGTGGATTTCGGTCCCGCGGCTCCTAGGCCATCGACGCCGCCACGCCCGCCCCACCGCGCCGCCGGCGTCGGCGCCGCCGCTTCGGCCGCACCTCGCCTTCACGCATCAGGGCCAGAAGCATGCCTTCGCGCAGGCCGCGGTCGGCGACACGCACGCGTTCGCACGGCCACAGCTGCTGCACCGCTTCCAGGATGGCGGCGCCGGCCAGCACGAGGTCGGCGCGATCGGGGCCGATGCAGGGCTCCTGCGCCCGGCCGTGGCGACCGACGAGGCGGAGGCGGTCGGCGGCGGCGCGGCAATCGTCGCGCGTCATCCACAGCCCGTCGACCTTGGAGCGGTCGTAGCGCTGCAGGCCCAGGTGCAGGCCGGCCAGGCTGGTGATGGCGCCCGAGGTGCCGATCAGGTGCGCGCGGCCGGCCAGGAAGTGCGACCGCAGCGGGTCGGCGGCGCCGAAGGCGGCGATCTCGCTGCGGATGGCGCCGACCATGGATTCCCACCACTCCTCGGTCGGGATTTCCGGCTCGGGAAAACGCTCGGCCAGGCTGACCACGCCGATGGGGACGGAGAGCCAGGAGATCAGGCGCGGCCTGCGGTCGTTGTTCTCGCCGGAAAAGGCGACCCAGGACAGCTCGGTCGAGCCGCCGCCCACGTCGATCACCAGCGCCGCCTCCGCGGTCCGATCCAGCAGGTTGGCGCACCCGGCCACGGCCAGGCGGGCCTCTTCCTCCGGCTCGATGATGGAGAGCTTCAGCCCGGTCTCGGCCTCGACCCGATCGATGAAGGCCTGGCCGTTCTCGGCAGAGCGGCAGGCCTGGGTGGCGACGGCGCGCAGGCTGACGACCTGACGGCGGCGCACCTTCTCGGCGCAGATCGCCAGGGCGGCCATGGCCCGCTCGATGGCCGCGTCCTGCAGGCGGCCGGTGTGGGTCAGGCCCTCGCCGAGCCGCACGATGCGCGAAAAGGCCTCGACCACGCGAAAGCCCCCGCGGGTCGGGGTGGCGATGAGAAGCCGGCAGTTGTTGGTGCCCAGGTCCAACGCCGCATAGCAGCGCGGTCGTTCCATCGCTTCCCCCGGCGCGGCCGGAGCACGCGCGGAGGCGGGAGCCTGTGACATGGCTCGACCTTTCTACCGGGCGCGGCGGGTCGCCGGCCCCTTTCAGGGGAAACGTAACAACCCGCAGGGGAGGGCGAAAGACCTAGCTGACGGATCGCTCTATCCCTCGTTCAGGTAAGAGTCAGGTGAGGCGGGGCATCATGCCGGGCATGAACACTCGAACCGCGAAATTCGGCATCGGCGAAGTGGTGCGCCACAAGGCCTTCCCCTTCCGGGGCGTCGTCTTCGACGTGGACCCGGAGTTCTGCGAGACCGAGGAGTGGTGGCTGTCCATCCCCGAGGAAGTCCGCCCCCTGAAGGAGCAGCCCTTCTATCACCTGCTGGCCGAGAGCGAGGACGGCTCGTACGTGGCGTACGTCTCGGAGCAGAACCTGCTGCCCGACGACAGCGGCAAGCCGGTGGCCCATCCGCAGACCGAACTGGTCTTCTCCGGCTTCGACCACGGCCGCTACCGCCCCAAGCCCCGCGCGGTGCACTGACGGCATTCCGCCGCGCCGCATCGGCGAAGGAAGATTTGAACCACGAACCTCACGAAAAGCACGAACGCGGTCCTGAGCGGTCGCGCCCGATCGAGGAGTTGGGACGCGCGAAGCGCGTCGTACGAAACTACCGCCCCGCCTGCAGATAGGCGTTCGTGCTTTTCGTGAGGTTCGTGGTCGATTCTTCAAACCCTTAGCCTGTCCACCGCGTCGAGGGTTCTGCATCGGGGGTTCAGGCGTTACATAGCCGCCACCTGTTTCCCTCCAGCCGGGGCGCACGCCATGGCCGACTTCGAGCACGTCTTCGACAGCCCTCCGCCGGGCGCCGCCGCCGACTGGACCATCCCCCAGGGCTGGGAGAACTACACCGACGTCGAGCACCGCACCTGGG
>DASPLM010000040.1:0-4276 GCA_035627575.1 Caulobacteraceae bacterium
GCCTCGCTGGAGCTGGTGAAGGACGGCATGCTGGAGGCGCGCCAGCTCGAGACCTTCGCCGACCTTTACATCCGCGCCCGTGAGCACGGCTTCCCGCTGGAGCTGACCCCGTGAGCGACACCGAGGCCGACATCGCCGAAGCCCCGGCGCAGACCCGCGACCCGGCCGAAACGGAGCGCATGGTCGAGGCCCTGCTGTTCGCCGCCGCCGGTCCGCTCAGCCTGGCCGACATCCAGCGCCGCCTGCCCGAAGGGGCCGACGCGAAGCGCGCGCTGGAGGTTCTGCGGACCCGCTACGCCGGCCGCGGCGTGGAACTGGAGATCGTGGCCGAGCGCTGGCGCTTCCGCACCGCGCCGGACCTGGCCTTCCTCATGACAGAGGAGCGGGAGGAGCCGCGCCGCCTGTCCCGCGCCGCGCTCGAGACCCTGGCCATCATCGCCTACCACCAGCCCGTCACCCGGGCCGAGATCGAGCAGGTGAGGGGGGTCTCGCTCAGCAAGGGGACGCTGGACCTGCTGCTGGAGATGGGCTTCGTGCGCCTGCGCGGACGGCGCCGCTCGCCCGGTCGTCCGGTCACCTACGGCACCACCGACGCCTTCCTGGAGCACTTCGCCCTGGCCAACCTGGCCGACCTTCCGGGCGCGGCCGAGATGAAGGCTGCCGGCCTGCTGGACATGGGCGTGCCTGCGGGCTTCGAGGTGCCCGATCCCAGCCGCGTCGGCGACGAGGACGAGGCCGACCTGCTCACCGGCCACGACGAGGACGCGCCCGAGTTCGCGCAGGACTTCGTCGGCGGGGACGAGCGCTAGGGGCGGCTGAGCAGTCCCCCGAACCCCGTCATCCTCGGGCTTGTCCCAAGGATCCATCCGTCGGCCGCACTGGCGGTGGAGGCCTGGTCTTCGCCGAGGTGCGTCATCTGGTCGGGGTTCGCGGCCGCTGAACCGTGGATCCTCGGGACAAGCCCGAGGATGACGGGCCAAATGACTGGATTTGGCGCGGAACCAGCACCAGCCCACTGACCCCGGACGTCTCGGACCAAGCCTCAGCATTACATTTCCTTAAGACGCGCCCGCGCGCCTTTCGCCTATGGTCGCGGCTTTCGAGGTCTACGAGGAGCGCCGCATGGCCGCCCTGTCTCTCAACCGCCGGACCATGCTGGCGTCCTTCGCCGCCGTCGCCGCCGTCGCGGGATGCGACCGCAAGGGCGCCGCGCCGGTGAACGGCGGCAAGCCGAAGTTCGGCACGTTCGGCTTCGACACGGCGGGGATGGACCGCGCGGTGGCCCCCGGCGACGACTTCTTCCAGTACGCCAACGGGACCTGGGCGCGGACCACCGAGATCCCGGCGGACCGCTCCAGCTACAACGCCTTCACGTCGCTGACCGAGCAGGCCCTGACGCGCAACCGCGCCATCGTCGAGGAGGCCGCGGCCGCCAAGAGCGCCAAGGGCGACACGAAGAAGGTCGGCGACTATTTCGCGGCCTTCATGGACGAGGCGGGCATCGAGGCCCGCGGCGTCGCGCCGATCAGGCCGGACCTGGACCGCATCGCCGCCATCGCCGACCGCTCGGCCCTGTCTCGCGAAGTCGGCGCGACCATCCGGGCCGACGTCGACCTGCTGAACGCCACCAACTACTACACCAGCCGCCCCTTCGGCCTGTGGATCAGCCAGGACCTGGACAACCCGAAGATCAACACGCCCTACCTGGTGCAGGGCGGCCTCGGGTTGCCCGACCGCAGCTTCTACCTCGACGGCGGGCGGATGGCGGACATCCGGACGCAGTACCGCGCCCATATAGCCAAGGTGCTGAGCCTCGCCGGCATCGCCGACGCCGAGGCCAAGGCCGGGCGCATTCTCGATCACGAGACCCGCATCGCCCGCGTGCACGCCACCCAGGTCGAGACCAACGATGTCGAGCGGGGCGCCAACCACTGGAGCCGGGCCGACTTCGTGTCCCGCGCGCCGGGCTTCGACTGGGACGCCCTGTTCGCCGCGGCCGGCCTGGAAACCCAGCAGCTGTTCATCGTCTGGCAGCCCGCCGCCGTGACCGGCATGGCGGCGCTCGCCGCCTCCCAGCCTCTGGACGTGTGGAAGGACTACCTGCAGTTCCGGGCCCTGGACCGCGCCTCGCCGTTCCTGGCCAAGGCCTTCGCCGACGAGAACTTCGCCTTCTACGGCGCCCAGCTGAACGGCACGCCGCAGCAGCAGGAGCGCTGGAAGCGGGCCATCAACCACACCAACAACGCCCTGGGCGAAGCCGTCGGCAAGATCTACGTCGAACGCCACTTCACGCCCGACACCAAGGCCAAGGCCGATACGATGGTGAAGAACATCGTCGCCGCCTTCGGCCAACGCATCGACCGCCTGGAGTGGATGAGCGCGGAGACCAAGGACCGGGCCAGGCGCAAGCTCGGCACCCTCAAGGTCGACATGGGCTATCCCTCGACCTGGCGCGACTACTCGGCGCTCGAGATCCGGCGCGATGATGCCCTGGGCAACGTCCAGCGCGCGGAACTGTTCGAGTACCGGCGCAACCTGGCCAAGCTGGGCCGGCCGGTGGAGCACACCGAGTGGTACATGCTGCCCCAGGTGGTGAACGCGCTGAACATCCCGCTGGAGAACCGGCTGATCTTCCCGGCCGCCATCCTCGAGCCGCCGTTCTTCGACCCGAACGCCGACCCGGCGATCAACTACGGCGCCATCGGCGGGGTGATCGGCCACGAGATCACCCACAGCTTCGATTCGACCGGCGCCCTGTTCGACGAGACCGGACGCCTGGCCGACTGGTGGACTCCGGCGGACCTGGCCAAGTTCGAGGCGGCCGGCACGAAGCTGGCGGACCAGTACTCCAGCTACAAGCCCTTCCCCGACGTCTCCCTGAACGGCCGCCTGACGCTCGGCGAGAACATCGCCGACGTGGCGGGCCTGGCCACCTCCTACGACGCCTGGCGCCTGTCGCTGGGCGGCAAGGAGGCCCCGGTGCTGGAGGGCTTCAGCGGCGACCAGCGGTTCTACCTCGGCTGGGCCCAGGTCTGGCGCGCCAAGTTCCGCGAGCAGGCGCTGCGCAACTACGTCCTGACCGGGGTGCATTCGCCCGGCCAGTACCGCGCCGCCACCGTGCGCAACCAGGATCCGTGGTACGCCGCCTTCGACGTGAAGCCGGGCCAGAAGCTGTATCTGGCGCCGGACGATCGCGTGAAGGTCTGGTGATGCGACATCCGGGCCGCGCCTTTCTTGGCGCGCGGCCCGGGTTTGGCCTATATGAGCCCCGAATGATTTCGCGCCGCGGCCAGCCGCGGCGGCTTTGGAGACAGCGCCGATGGGCAGCTTCAGTATCTGGCATTGGGTGATCGTGGGCGTGGTCGTGCTGCTGCTCTTCGGCGGCCGCGGCAAGCTCTCGAGCCTGATGGGCGACGCGGCCAAGGGCGTGCGCGCCTTCCGCGACGGCCTCAAGGGCGAGGACGACAAGTCGGCCGAGACTCCCGCCGCTCCCCTGCCGCGCACGGAAGCCGAACGCGAAGACCTGAAGCGCTGAGCCTGACGGCCGGCCAGCCGCTCGGGAAAGGGCGACCCTTATGCTGCCTGGAATAGGGGGCCTCGAGCTCGTCGTCATCGCCATCGTGGCGCTGGTGGTGGTGGGCCCGAAGGATCTCCCGTTGCTGATGCGCAAGATCGGCCAGTTCATGAACCGCCTGCGGTCCATGGCCAACGATTTCCGCGCCAGTTTCGACGAGATGGCGCGCCAGTCCGAACTGGACGACCTCCGCAAGGAGGTCGAGGCCCTGCGCAACAGCCAGATGCAGCCGATCGCCGACGACATCGCCGCGCCGCTGCGCGACATCGAGACCGACCTGCGCAACCACCCCGCGCCCGCGTGGACGCCCGAGGACCTGTCGCCGGTCGAGGAGCCCGACCGCTTCCCCCACGTCGATCCGGAACCGGCCCCCGCACGAAAGGCCCGCAAGCCGCGCGCGACCAAGGCCGCCGCCGCGACCACCGCCAAGCCTGCCGCCAAGCCGCGCAAGGCGGCGGCCGAGCCGGCCTCGGCACCGAAGGCCGCCCGCAAGGCCGCGGCCAAGCCGGCCAAGCCGAGGAAGCCGGCATGAGCAGCGCCTACGATCCCGACGAGGCGCACATCGAAGCCTCCCGCGCGCCCCTGCTGGACCACCTGATCGAACTGCGCTCGCGCCTGATCTGGTCGACGGTGGCGTTCTTCATCGCCTTCGTCGTCTGCTTCGTCTTCTCCGAGGACATCTACCTGTTCCTCGTGCACCCG
>DASPLM010000041.1:0-6310 GCA_035627575.1 Caulobacteraceae bacterium
ACGTACTTCCCGTGCAGTTCGACGCCGGGCTGGTAGTCCGGCTTGTGGCTGCCGTCCCGGGCCACGCCGAACACGCCGGCGATCACGCCCCTGACCTCACGGTTCTCGCCGAACACCAACTGCGAGGCGGCCATGCCGGGATAGACCTCGACGCCCAGCCCCTCGGCCTGCTCGGCCATCCAGCGGCACAGGTTGCCGAGCGAGCCGACGTAGCAGCCATGATTCTTCATGAAGGCCGGCTGCGGCAGCCAGGTGATGTCCAGCTCGCCCATGGGCCCGAGCACCAGGAATCGATCCTTGGTGACCGGCGTTTCCAGGGGCGCGCCCTTTTCCCTCCAGTCCGGGATCAGCTCGTTCAGGCCGCAGGGGTCCATCACCGCGCCCGACAGGATGTGGGCCCCGACCTCGGAGCCCTTCTCCAGCACAGCCACCGAGACCTCGGACCCCGCTTCCGCCGCCAGCTGCTTCAGCCGGATCGCCGCCGCCAGCCCGGACGGCCCCGCGCCGACGATGACCACGTCGTACTCCATGACTTCGCGGGGTTCAGCAGCTTCAGGCGCCTCGGCCATCGATCGTCTCCGGTTCGGCGCAACGGCCGGTGGTGCTTCGGAGACGGTATATCCGGATTTGACGTAAGGGCGGTCAAGGAAAGAAGCGGGACGCGGCTTCCCGGTTCAGGCGAAGGCCGCCTTCTCCTGTGGCCTCAGCCGCGCCGCCTCGTCGGCCATCCTTCGCCAGTCCCGCGCCATCTGTTCGAACTCGTGGCGCTGATGGTCGAGCGGGCAAAGGCGGGCGTATCGCTCGCAGAGCTCCGCGTTCCTCAGAAGGGGGTCAGGCTTCGACATCGCCGGAACAGTGTGCGCCGGGTTGGCTTAACAGCCGGTACTGCAGCGCTTGCCCTCAGCCGTCGATGTCCCACTCCAGCGCCACGCGGCCGGTAAGACGCAGCTGCGGCTTCTCCTGCAGGGGATGGAAGCGCGCGCCCTGCACGTCGCGGAACGCCCGCTCGAGGCCAAGGGCACGGTAGAACCCCTGCCCGCCGACGGCTTCCAGCGCCCGCTCCACCGTGGCGATGGCGTTGCGGCCGACGAGGGTGCGGCAGGTCATGGCCCGGCTGGTGGTCAAAGGGCCCGGCTCGGCCGTCTCGGCCAGCACGATCATCCGCTCCAGCGCCATCTCGGCGGCGGCGAAGGCGTTCTCCATCTCGCCGACGGTAAGCGCAAGGGCCTCGTCCTCCGGCTTGCGGCGGGCGACGTCCAGGGCCTGGCCCCTCGCCCCCTCGGCGACGCCGACGTAGGCCGAATAGATCAGGGCGAAGGCGATCTTGCTGATGATGTGGAACAGCGGGTGCCATAGCCCCTTCGGGCGCCGGCCGGAGATCGCCGCCTCGGCCACGAACACGTCCGTCAGCTCCACGTCGTGCGAGCCGGTGCCGCGCATGCCGAGCGTCCGCCAGGTGTCGAGCACGCGAACGCCTGGCGCCGTCAGCGGGACTGCGAAGTGCAGCACCGTCGGCCCGCCTTCGGGATCGTCCCACACCGCGCTGGTGACCAGCAGGTCGCCGGCCGGACAGCCGCTGGAGAAGGGTTTGCGCGCCGTCACCGCGAAGCCGCCGTCGACCTTCACGGCCGTCCCGCCGCTAGGCAGCCAGTCCGACCCGCCGCTGGAGACCAGCACGAGGTCCTCGGCGGCGACCCGCTTGAGCAGGCCCTCGGTCGGCGCGCCCTGGTGACGCCAGCGCCAGGCGGCCGCGGCTACGAGATGGCTGTGCATGGAGAGGGCGAGCGCCGTCGAGCCGCAGGCGGCGCCGATGCGGCGGATGGCGGCGCACATCTCGCCGATGCCGGCCCCGCCGCCGCCGAACTCGGTCGGGACCAGGGCCTTGAAGAAGCCGGCCGCCTTCAGCTCAGCGTAATTTTCGGCGACGAAGCTGTCGTCCCCGTCGTGGGCGGCCGTCCTGGCGGCGAAGCTCTCCGCCAGACGCTCGGCGCGGGCGGTCCAGTCGATGGCGGCGGGGCGGTCTTGGAGTTCGGCGAGCGACATGAGGTGATCCTGGGTTGGGGCCGGCCGGCCCGTGGGTTGGCTCACATCTCTCAAGGAACGCCGTTCTGGCCAGTTCAGCAACTGAATCGACCCGGTACAGGAACTGAACTGGCGGCTCGCGCAGCGCGGGCGTAACATCGATATCCATATCGTCAGACTTCGCCGGAGGCGTTCCGTGACCCAGCGCAGCTATCGCCAATTCTGCCCCGTCGCCATGGCGGCCGAGGTGTTGTGCACCCGCTGGACCGTGGTCCTGCTGCGCGAACTGGTCGCCGGCTCGACCCGCTTCAACGACCTGCGCCGGGGCGTGCCGCGCATGTCGCCGGCGCTTCTGTCCCAGCGGCTGAAAGAGCTGGAGGCGGCCGGCGTCGTCTCGCGGGAGCCATGCCCGGACGAACCTGCCGTGTCGGAGTACCGCCTCACCCCGGCAGGCCGCGAGCTCGCGCCGCTGGTGGACGCCTTCGGCATCTGGGGCCAGCGCTGGATCAGCGCCGAGGCGTCCCTGGAGCAGCTCGATGCGACCCTGCTGATGTGGGACATGCGCCGCGGTCTGGTGACCTCGCCCATGCCGAAGCGGCGCAGCGTCATCCACTTCCGCTATCCCGAACAACCCCTTCCGCAGCGGGCCTGGTGGCTGATCGTCGAGCCGGGCGAACCGGTCGACCTGTGTCTGGTGGATCCGGGCTTCGACGTGGACCTCTACGTCTCGGTCGACCTGCGCACCATGACGGCCATCTGGATGGGCCTGGATACGGTGCGTCAAGCCGAGGCTACGGGGCGCATGGTGCTGACGGGCGATCGTGGCTTGGCGACCCAGATGCAGGCGTGGCTCGGCCTCAGCCCCTTCGCGCGGGAGCAGAAGCTGGCGAGCTGAGGCGGCGAGGCCCCTCCCCTCGCGACCGGTTCCCGCCTAGACTGCGGCCGCCGCCGGAGTCCGCCTTGCATCCCAACGCCATCCCCGCCGAGTTGAGCGACGTCGAGAGCCTGCTGGCTTTCTGGCGTGACGCGGGCGTGGACGCCTGTTTCGAGGACGCGCCCGTCGATCGCACGCTGATCCAGCCCAAGGCCGAGGTCCGGCCGATGGTACGCGCGGTCGAATCCGTCGCGCCGACCCCTGGCGCCGACGTCGCCACCGCCGTGTCCGAGGCCCACCGGCTGGCCGCGGCCGCCGGGACGCTCGATGAGCTGAAGGCCGCCGTCGCCGCCTTCACCGGGTGCGGCCTGCGCTACGAGGGCGCGCGACAGGCCGTGTTCGCGCGCGGCAATCCGGACGCCGACGTCATGGTCATCGGCGAGGCGCCGGGCGCCGACGAGGACGCCCAGGGCGAGCCCTTCGTCGGCCGCGCCGGCAAACTGCTGGACCGGATGCTGGCGGCGGCGGGGCTGACCGGCCGGGTCTTCATCACCAACACCGTCTACTGGCGCCCGCCCGGCAACCGCACGCCCTCGGCCCAGGAACAGGCAGTCTGCGCACCGTTCCTCGAGCGCACCATCATGCTGGTCCAGCCGAAGCTCCTGCTGCTTGCCGGCGGGGCCTCGGCCAAGTCGGTCCTGAAGCGCGAGGAGGGCATCCTGTCCCTGCGCGGCAAGTGGTTCGACTGGCGTTCGGAGGAAGGCGGCCTGCAGCTGCCGGTCATGCCGATGCTGCACCCGGCCTTCCTGCTGCGCCAGCCGCAGGCCAAGAAGAAGGCCTGGCAGGACCTTTTGTCCCTGACCGCGCGGCTTGATGCGGGCGGCGACGCCACGATAAAAACCGATTTGTAGGGCGACTATGCGCCCAAGGAACGCCGCCCGGGGACGGGGCGGCGCTACGAGGGATTCCGCATGAGGGGACTTGGGCGCGCGCTCGGCGTGCTGGCCGCAGGTTTGATCGCCGCCGCCGCGCTGGGCTCCACGCCGGCCCGGGCCGAGCCGCGCGCGCTGTCCCCCTGGGACGCCCAGCTCTACGCCGCCGCCTTCGACGCGGTGAAGAAGGGCGACTTCGCCGGCGCCAACGCGCGTCTGGCGCAGGTCCAGGACAAGTGCCTGGTCGGCGTGGTCGAGTTCGAGAAGCTGTTCCACCCCACCGCCTACAAGGCGACTTACACCGAACTGGCCACCTGGCTCGAGAAGTACAACGACCTGCCGATGGCGCCGCGCGTGCGCGCGCTCGCCCGCAAGCGCAAGGCCGAGATGGACGCCGCCGCCGCCGCGGCCGCCTCCGGCAATCCCATCGCGCCGCACGCGGTGGACGACGGCACGGTCGACCCCAAGGACGCGAAGGCCAGGGCGAAGGACGGAAAACCCGCGACTCGCGAGAACCCCATCCAGACCGTGGTCGCCGCTCCGGTCCGCGTGGCAGGCCGCACCTGGGAAGCTGTGGAGGCCGCGGGCCGGCTGCTGGTCCCTCCCGAGCCCGAAGAAATCCCCGCCAAGGCCGCCCGTGAGGCGCTGAACGCCGGCGAACTGAACCGGGCCTACGACCTCGCCGTCCAGTTGGGCGACCACTGGGTGGCCGGCCTCGCCTCGTGGCGGCGCGGCCGCTACGACGAGGCCTACCGCCAGTTCCAGATGGTGGCGCTGGACGTCAGCGAGGATGGCTGGATCCGGTCCGGCGGCGCCTACTGGGCGGCCCGCTCGGCGATCGCCCGCGGCGCCCCCGAGGACGCGGTCGAGTACCTGGAGATGGCCACGCGCTGGCCCTACACCTTCTACGGCATCATCGCCGAGCGGCAGCTGGGCATGGAGTCCAACGTCCGACCCGGGCCCAAGCCCTACATGCCCCAGGCGGCGAGCCTGGTGCGCGCCTCGGCCGACGGGCTGGACTCTCCGCCGGTCATGGCCTTCATCCGCGCCAATCCCCGCGCCAAGCGCGCCGTCGCCCTGGCCCAGCTGGGCCAGAAGGAGGCGGCCGGGATCGAGTTGCGCATGGGCATGGCCGAGGCCCGCGACGACGCGACCAAGAACGGCTGGACCACCCTGGCGCTCGGGCTCGACACCCTGCTGACCCAGCGCCGCAGCGCCGAGGTAGACGCCGCCCAGTACCCCATCCCGGGCTTCATCCCCGACGCGGGCCCGGTGGACCGCGCCCTGCTGTTCGCCCTGATGCGCCGCGAGAGCCATTTCGAACCCACCGCCCGCAGCTCCGTCGGCGCCTACGGCCTGATGCAGGTGATGCCGCAGACCGCCGCGTGGCTGACCGGCGACGCCAACCTGCGCACCAAACCGGAGTTGCTGTGGGACCCGGCGACCAACATGCGCGTGGGACAGGCCTACATCGGCTATCTGGCAAGCCAGAGCTACATCAACAACGACATCCTGCGCATTGTCGCCGCCTACAATGGCGGACCACAGCCTGTCATGGTGACCCAGCAGCGCCTGCCCCGGGACGCCGACGCCCTGCTCTTCATGGAGAGCATCCCCGTGCCGCAGACGCGCGTCTACATCGAGGAGGTCATGGCGGCCTACTGGATCTACCGCCAGCTGCTGGGCGAGGAGACCCGCAGCCTGGACCTGATCGTCTCGGGCGCCCGAACCATCCCGCTCTCGGCGGACTTCCGGCCGGCTCCACCGACGGCCACGCCAGCGGGCGCACCGCCGGCCGTGCCCGCTGTCCCGGCGACGGAAGAGGCTAGCCGCGTCTCCGGCGGGAGCTGAGCCAGGCCTTCAGCGAGGCGCCGTCGTCCACATCGATCAGCGTCTCCAGTGTCTCCACCGCCCCTCCCAGTGCACGCACCGTGTCCCCGCCGGCGTGGAACGTGGACCAGCGCACGCCGTCCAGCGTCACGCTACGCGCCCGGCGCGCCGACAGCGCCAGGATCCAGAACCCCCCGTCCGCCGCCGGCCCGATCGCCGCGCCCGACCGCCCCGCCGCCGCGAACGCCTTGGCGACGTGGACCGCGCCCAGGTCCGGAACGTCCGTGCCGATCACCGCCACCGGCCCCCGAGCATGGGCCCGGATCGCCCGCTCCAGCCGCTCCCCCAGTCCGCCGTTGCCCTGGGGCTCGCAGGCGAAGCCGGCGATCACCGCCTCGTCCGGTTCCATCCGCACCACGACGTTCCAGCGCGGGTCGATCACCCGGCGCAGCAGCCCGGCGCGCCAGCCGCGATAGAGCCGCCACGCCTCCACCGCGCCCACGTCCCGCGCCAGGCGCGACTTGCCCACGCCGATCGCCGGCGCCCGGGCGAAGACGATGAGGGTGGGCCTACCCATACCGCCTCGCCAGATCGTGCGGATCGGCCCCCAGGCTGAAGCGCGCCATCAGACCGGCGTTGCGCAGGCTGCGCC
>DASPLM010000042.1:0-2184 GCA_035627575.1 Caulobacteraceae bacterium
AGGCGCGTGCGGTAGTAGTCGCCCTCGTGGGCCACGAAGACCTGGGTCTTCTCCTTCAGCCGACGGAAGCCGGTGGAGTGGATGATGCGGTCGCGGTCACGGGCGAAGGGGTTGCGGGTGCGGCTCTCGGGCTCGGGATGCAGGCGCCCGCGGCTGGCCTTCGGATCCTCGGCCCAGGGCACACGGGACAGAGGCGGTATGAAAGGGGCGTTCAAGCGAACCTCCGGCCGGACGGCGCCGTGCGGGAGAGCGGGGTCTTTCCCCCGGGCGCGGCCGCCCTCATATAACGGCGGGGCGCGATCCGCACCCCCGCGCTTGATTCACGGACCCAGTCCCCCGGCATGAGCACCGCTTCCGTCACCCTTTCAGAATCCGCGGCCCGGCGCATCCGTTCCGTCTCCGAGGCGGAGGGACGCGACCTGATGCTGCGCGTGGCCGTGGACGGCGGGGGCTGCTCGGGCTTCCAGTACAGCTTCGACCTGGTCGAGGTGGGCGAGCCGGACGACATCCGCGTCGAGCGCAACGGTTCCGCCGCCCTGGTGGACCCCGTGTCCTTGCCCCTGTTGGTCGGCTCGGAGATCGACTTCGTCGACGAACTTATCGGGGCGCAGTTCCGCGTCCACAATCCCCAGGCCAAGTCGAGCTGCGGCTGCGGCGTGAGCTTCTCGCTCTGAGGCTCAGTCGCCGCTGGCCAGGCTGAAGCCGAAGCGCAGCCCCACGACCCAGGCTTCTTCCTGTTCGCCCGCGGGATGGGGGATGTACTGCACCGACGGCTGGATCGTCACCGGCCCCAGCTTGTCGGCATAGGTGACCTCGACTCCGCTTTCGGCGTCCTCGAGCCGCAGGCCGGCGTCGAAGGCGTTGGCGCGATACTTGTCGCTGAGGATCCCCTGCTGGAGGCCGACCGAGAAGGCGCTGTCCGGCCGTCCGGCGAACGGCCGCTCGACCAGCACGCCCGCCTGCCAGCCGCCCTTGAAGGGGGTGGTGTCGCCGTCGGAGACCCCGGCGCGGAAGAAGCCGCGCAGCGTCCGGCCGGCCTCGCCCTCGCGCAGGACATGTTCGCCGAGCACATAGAGGCCCGCGGCCTCCCGCTGCGCCGGTGCGCCGAGGACCACGTCGCGGATGTCGTCCTGGTCGTCGCCGTAGCGCCACGCTCCGAAGCCCAGGTGGGAACCGTCCCTGCGCCACCCGGCCTCGGCGATGTAGAGGGCGCCGCCCTCGAACTCCACGTCCACGCCACCGGGATCGCCCGGAACGCCGGCCTTCGCATTCAGCACGGCAGCCTGGGCGTACGGCCCGCGCTCGTCCTCGAACTTCAGGCGCACTGCGAGCGAGGTGGAGGGGAAGATGGACGGTCCGTTGGGCCCGGTTGCGGCCAGTTCCGAACCGATGCCGAACGGCGGCGCGATCAGCAGACCGGCGGCTTCGTTGGAATAAAATTCGCTGTTCAGGTCGTACAGCCCCGCCAGCACTGCGAACCGATCATCCGGCAGGGCCTGCTCAACCCAGAACTCGTAGAGCCGCAGGTGCGGCCGGGCGACCTCGATGTTATCGACTCCCTGCAGCGTCCCCGCCAGGTCGTTCGGCGCGCCGCCCGAGTTGTTGAGAACGTAGGCGTGCACGCGCAGGCCGTGGTCGAACTCGCCGTCGGCAATGAGGTCGAGGTTATCCAGGAGGCGTCCGCCCTGCTCGCCGGCGCGCTTCACGCCGACCGCGTCGGCCGTGTAGGCGACCTCCCAACTCCAGTCGCCGGGCAGCGCCTGTGCGACCGCGGGTGGGCCGGCCAGGAGCGTCAGCATCGCCGAGACGCCGCGAACGGCCCTGCGGCATGCTGCCGCACTCATCTTGCCCAGTTGTAACATACTCTTCGCCCCACGGCCTTCTGCCGAGCGAATACTTACCTACGGGCAATGAAACGGCGGTTAAGACCGCAACTTCCGCAACACCATCGTTCCTTGAACAGGTTCATTGACTGCAGGTCTGCGCCTTAACCACCCCTAAATCTTCGCCGCCGAAGCATCTCCACACATATCTGGAGATTTCCGCATGGCCCTCAACACCATCAGCCGCAAGGTGACCGCGGCTGGCGTGGTCGCCTTGACCCTCTGCGCCATCAGCGCCGGCAGCGGCTTCGCGGTGGCGATGACCCTGGGCGAGGGCCTGCGCGAGGCCATGCGTTCGGCC
>DASPLM010000043.1:0-7228 GCA_035627575.1 Caulobacteraceae bacterium
GGACGTCGCCTATGCGAAGGCCCTGGAGGCGGTCACGCCGACGAGCGTCGAAAGCCGCTTCGCCCGCGAACTGGCCCAGGCCAAGGCCGACCCGAAGGCGGCCCTGGCACGCAGCTTCGCCATGACTCCGGCCTAGGGCCGCGCGGACGGGAACAGGTGCAGCTGCGCCCACTGCAGCAGCAGGATGGTCTTGGCGTCGCGGATGCGGCCGTCCTCGACCATCCGCACCGCCTCGCCGACGCGAAGTTCGAGCACGGCGATGTCCTCGCCCTCGGCCTCCACGCCGCCGCCGTCGGAGACGCGCATGGTCGGGTTGTACTCGCCGACGAAGCCGTGGATCGTCTCGGTCACGGCGCCCGGGCTGGTGAAGCACTCGAACACCTTGCGGACGCGACTCAGGCGATAGCCGGTCTCCTCCTCCACCTCCAGCCGGATGCGTTCTTCGGGCTCCGCGTCATCGAGCAGGCCGGCCGGCGCCTCGATCAGCAGGTCGTCCCAGCCCGCAGCGAAGGCCGGATAGCGGAACTGCCGGGTCAGCAACACCGTGCCCCGCTCGAGGTCGTAGGGCAGCAGGGTCGCGCCGTGCCCGCGGTCGTAGACCTCGCGCCGCAGGGTCTGCCAGCGCCCGTCGTCGCGGCGCCAGTCGAAGGTGGCGGTCTTCAGGACGTACTTGGCTTCGGAGAGCACGTGGACGTCGTGGACGCGGATGCGATCGGCGATGGACATGCCGGCCTCTGTAGGCCGCGCCGGCAGGGGTCGTCGAGAGCGGCTTCACGCCGCCGCTTCAGGCGGTTAGCCTGACCTCCTCAGTTCGGGGGAACGACTCATGACGACGACGCGTGCGGCTGCGGCCGCGATGATCTGCCTGGCCAGCCTGGGGCTTGCCGGCGCTGCAATGGCGCAGGAGGCCGCGTGTCCGGCGCCGATGGAGAAGCCTGCCACGGTGCGCCCCATCGTGCCGGCCGCTCCGCCGCCGCCGCCCGCCTGCGTCAACGTCGACCGCGGCACCCACACCTGCAAGAAGCCCGTCATCGCCGCCTACGAGAAACAGCAGGACGCCTACAGCCAGCAGGTCCGGGCCTACAACGATCAGAGCCGCGCCTACGTGAACCAGCTGAACGCCTGGATGCGGTCGGTGGGCGACTACCAGGAATGCGAGATCGACGCCCTGAACCGTGGCGTCCAGATCATCAACGCGCGCAACTAGGCCGGGTCGGCCCCGCGCCAGTCGAAGGCGAGCTCGCCCTCCCGAAACGCGAAGCGGTTCAGGTGATCGGCAACGACCCCCTGCATCCGCTCCAGCTCGCCTTCGGGCGCCTCGAGGTCGATGAGCAGGCGGCCGTCCCTGGCCTCAAGCCGGCAGACGGCGCCGGAGTCGAAGGGGATGTGGCTGGCGGTCTCGTCGAAGCGGACGTCGAAGCGGTGCGACCAGTGCCTGGACAGCTGGACGAGGTAACGGCTGGCGTTGGGAGTGGCGACCTCCGAGCGGCTGCGATCCATAGGGGGTTCCGTGTTGCGAATGACTCGCAACTAAGTCGTCAGGCTCCTGCGATCAAGGGCGGCGGCAAACGAAAAGGCCCGGGAGCGAACCCCCGGGCCATCCGTCGCTCAGTGCTGAAGGGTCAGGCTTACGCCTTGTTCTCCGGCAGGGTGCACTTGTCGCCGCCGCGTTCGGCGGAGACCTGACAAGTCAGGCCCTTGGTCGCGGCGCCGCGGCTGGTCGGGATGTCGACGATCATCCCGGTACGGCCGGCGCAGGCCACTTCCAGCACCTCGCCGTCCGTGGCCGACTGGCCCAGCACGGCGTAGTTGGTGACGTTGCAGGTGAAGCGGGTCAGCGAGGCGCTCAGCTGCTTCATGATCGCCGCACGGTCGGTCAGGTTGCACTTGATGCCCCGGCCTTCGGCCTCGATGCAGTCGAAGCTGGTGACGTTGCCGCCGCCCGTCTGCGGGATGAAGGCCACCAGGCCGCCGACGCGATCCGAGCACTTGAACTCGACCACGTCGCGGTTGTTGCGGGTGTCCTTGCCGATCAGGCGGAACTCGTCGCCGACGCAGTTCACGCCCTTGGCGCGGAGGGTCTGCAGGTACTGCCCTTCCTTGGCTTCCATCACCACCTGGGTGCTGGTCAGCTTGCAGCCGCCGCCGATGCCCGCGGCCTCGAGGCAGTCGATGGCGCGGGCCACCCGGCCGCCCTTCACTTCCATGACGTAGCCAGGCGCGGAGCCGCAGCCGACTTCATAGAAGGTGGAGCCGGACGCGTTGGCGCCCATCGCGCGAGCGTCGGAGACGGTGCAGGGACGGCCCGCGGTGCTGGCCATGGCGGCCACGAAGGCGACGCGCTGGGCTTTGGGCGTCAGGGTGCAGTCGTAGCCGCCCGCTTCGGCCGCCAGGCAGTCAACCGCCTTCAGCGGGGCGGTGGAGGCGGCGCTTTCCGGACGATCCACCAGATAGCCGAGGCCTTCCTGGCAGGCGACTTCGTAGCGGCCGACCTTGGTCGCCGGGCTGGAGCCGAGATAGCTGATGTTGGTCACGGTGCACTTGGCGCCGGCCTGGGTCAGGATCGGCTGGAAGGAGCGGTTCAGGTCGGCGTTGCCCGGCAGGGTGCAGACGGGCGAGGCCGCCTTCGGCGCGGGCTTGCCGCCCTTGGCGGCCGGGGCCGGCGCGGCGGCGGCGTTGTCGGCGGCCGTCTTGGCCACGATGCAGTCGTAGGCGGCCGCGGTCTCGCCGCGGTCTTCAAGCAGGAAGCCGAGGCCTTCGTTGCAGGCCACTTCGTAGGTCTGGACCTTCACCGGCTTGCCGTCGGCGCCGGCCTTCGTGCCTTCGCCCGTATACAGCGCGTCGGAAACGGTGCAGGCGACGCCGGCGCGCTGCAGCACGGCCGGGGCGTTCGCCATCCCCTGCGCCTTCTGCTCTTCGGGCGTGACCTTCTTGCCGTCCTTGACGATTTCACCGGACTGGCCGCGGACCTCGTCGGCGTCGCGCAGGCTGCGGCCCCGGCCCTTGCTCTGAGCATCGACATCGAAGGCGGCGAATGCGCCGCCCAGGCCGACGGTCAGCGCCATGATGAGCGCCAATCGTTTCATCGGCATTTCCTCCCACAGAAATTGAGGCCGGCACGCTTGCTCTTGCGGACTGGCGCGGTCAAGCCCGGACACCTGCATGAAGACAAAGGCCTGGGTGCGGTTCCAAAGCGGCTTTGACGCGGCGGCGGAATGAACGCATGTTCAGTCTTCGGGTTTTCAAAGGAGACCGACCTTGAGCGACGGCGCTCCAGACGAAGCCCTGCTTGATCGGCCCCGCGAGCCGCTGAGCTATCCCTTCGAGGCGATTCCCGCGCCCGGCGAGGCGGTGGAGGTGGCCGAAGGCGTTCTGTGGCTGCGCCAGCCGCTGCCCTTCGAACTGGATCACATCAACGTCTGGGCGATCCGGGACGGGGAGGGCTGGACCCTCGTCGACACCGGCGTGCGCAGCAAGGACGCCATGGCCGCGTGGGAGGCCACGTTTGCCGGCCCGCTGGAGGGGCGGCCGGTCACCCGCGTGATCTGCACCCACATGCACCCGGACCACGTGGGCCTCGCCGGCTGGCTGACCCGGCGCTTCGATGTCCCATTGCTGATGACGCGGCTGGAGTACACCACCGGCCGCATGCTGATCGCCGACACCGGCCGCGAGGCGCCCGAGGACGGCGCCCGCTTCTATCGCTCGGTGGGCTGGAACGAGGACCAGATCGCCCACTGGCGGGCCCGGTTCGGAGGGTTCGGCAAGGCCGTGCACACCATGCCCGATTCCTATCGGCGGCTGAGCGACGGCGATGTGCTCGACATCGGCGGCCGGGATTGGCGGGTGGTGACCGGAAACGGGCATTCGCCCGAGCATGCCTGCCTCTTCCGAGAGGAGGACGGGGTGCTGATCTCCGGCGACCAGGTGCTGCCGAAAATCTCGTCCAACGTGTCGGTGTGGCCGACCGAGCCCGAAGCCGATCCCCTGACCGACTGGCTGGACTCGCTGGACAAGCTGGAGCGCGAATTGCCGCCCGACGCCCTGGTGCTACCCTCGCACGGCCTGCCGTTCCACGGCCTGCATACGCGCCTCGCCAGCCTCCGCCGCGGCCACGAGCGGTCGCTAGATCGACTGGAGCGCCTCATTGCCGGCGAGCCGCGCCGGGCCGTGGACGTATTCGGCGCCCTGTTCGCCCGCGCCGTTGGCGACGGCATCCTGGGCATGGCCACCGGCGAGAGCCTGGCCCACCTGAACTGTCTCAAGCGCCGCGGCCGCGCGGTGTCCGAACCTGACGACGACGGCGTGATCTGGTGGCGCGCCGCCTGATCCTTCTGGAGACCCCATGAGCGACCCGATCCTGACCACGACGACCGACGGCGTGCTGACCATCGCCTTCAACCGCCCCGAGAAGAAGAACGCCATCACCGGCGCCATGTACGCAACCATCGCCGACGCGCTCGAGGCCGCTCGCGAGGATCCGGCGGTGCGCGTGGTGCTGTTCCGCTCGGAAGGCGACAGCTTCAGCGCGGGAAACGACATCAACGACTTCGTCGCCATCGCCATGGGAGGCGGCGCCGGCGGCATGGACGTCTTCCGGGTGCTGCGGGTGCTGGCCCACTTCGACAAGCCTGTGGTGGCCGCCGTGAAGGGCGCGGCGGTCGGCATCGGCACGACCCTGCTGCTGCACTGCGACCTGGTCTTTGTGGCGGAGGACGCGCGGCTGTCGACGCCGTTCGTGAATCTGGCCCTGGCGCCCGAGGCCGCCTCGACCGTCCTGCTGCCGGCGCGCATCGGCCATGCCCGCGCCTTCTCCATGTTCGCCCTGGGCGAGGTGGTGTCGGGAGCCGACGCGGCGGCCTGGGGCCTGGTCAACCAGGCCCTGCCGTCCCACCAGGTCGAGGGCGCCGCAGCCCGCGCCGCGGCCGAGCTGGCCAAGCGCGCGCCGCGGTCGCTTCAGCTGACCAAGCAGCTGATGCGCGACGGTGCAGCCCTGTGGGCGCAGATGGAGCGGGAGAACCAGGCCTTCTCCAGCCAACTGGTCTCGCCCGAGGCGCGCGAGGCCTTTACGGCGTTCGCCGAACGCCGCCCGCCCGACTTTTCGAAGATCGCCTGACGAATCCCTTTGACGGCAAGGGGCGGGGGACCTATCTGCGCCGCCCCTTCGTTCGTGGAATTCGATGGCCGAACCCGCCCCCCTTTCCGACGCCGTGCTCCCGATCGAGCTGGAGGCCCCCGGCGACGCCTTCGGCGTCGAGGCGGTGGTCGCCGCCGCCTTCGGACCCGGGCGCTTTGCCAAGACGGCCGAGCGACTGCGCGAGGCTTCGCGCCCGATCACCGGTTTCGTGGCGCGCCAGGGCGGCCGGGTTGTCGCGACCGTGCGGCTGTGGCCGGTGGTGGTGGGCGGGGTCGACGTGGCCTTCCTGGGGCCGATCGCGGTGGACGCGTCCCTGCGCAGTTCGGGCATCGGCGCGGATCTGGTCGAACACGCCCACGGCGCGGCCCGGGAACTCGGCCTGCCCGCGGTGTTGCTGGTGGGCGATCCGCCGTACTTCAGTCGGTTCGGCTACGTCCAGGCCACGGGCGCAGTGCTGCCCGGGCCCGTGGATCCGCGCCGGGTCCTCGTCAAGGCGCTCACCCCCGCCGGTGAGGGGCTCGCCGGCCCGGTCCGCCGGGCATAGGCCGGAGCAAGGGCTCCTAGGCCACGGTCTCCATCAGCGCACCCATCGCCGTCGTCGCTGCCGCTTCATCGCGCCATCCCATCCGCGGCGCCAGGACGGCGGGTGCGAGCACGCGGATGTCGTCGAGATCCGGCGTCAGCCGTCCGTCGGCGAGGGCGCGCGCCCGCGCCAGCCGCAGCAGGGCCTGACCGGCCCGCGGGCCGGGCCCGCGCGTCGCCGTCCCGGCGATCGCGGCGGGCGCCTCCGGATCGCCGGGGCGGGCGCGCCGGACGACATCCAGCGCGGCGGCCAGGACGCGCTCGCCAACAGGCAGGGTGCGGGCGACAACCTGGGCCGCGTGCAGGTCGCCGGAACCGACAGCGCGTCCGAACGCGCCGGGCGCGGCGTCCCTGAGGTCGATACGGGCAAGCATGCGGTCCGCTTCGTGCGGGTCGAGCCCGGCGGCCGGCTGAGTGACGAGCAGGGTGAACGTTGCCGGGCGCAACCAGCCGGCGACGTCGCCGCCGGCGGCGACGTGGAACAGAAGGTCGCGCACGGCCGGCGCAGCTTCGGCCAGCCGCTCCACGAGGACCAGGCCGTGGGCGAGGGGTGGGCGCCGGTGGGGCGCCGGCGGTCCTGCCGACAGGCGCGCCGCCCGCACCTCTCGAAGCTCTTCGGCCGTCATGCCGGGCGTGGTCCGCACCAGCGCCGGCTCGAGCCCGAACGCGGCGCCCAGGCCGTTCATGAGCGCTCGGCGCTGGGGCAGTTCGCCGCGCACCAGCAACGCGCCGCCCGCGATCATGCCCGCAACGCCCAGGTCCGCCGCGGCCCGGTCCATCGGCAGGGCGGCGCGAACGGCGGCGCGCGCCCGGCCCGCGGCCTCGGCCGCGCGTTCGAAGGCGACGAACGGATCGCCGGGAGCTTCCCTGAGCGGTCGCATGCGCCTACCTCAGTTCCTCGATACGGTTCGATATGGCGCAGACACTGGGCACGGGCTCGTGACGGAAAGCAACGACAGGAGCGATAAACGCGGTCTGGCGGCGATCGTCGAGAGCGCGCGCGCGTCGGGCGAAACCGACGGCTCGAGGCGACGCGGCCTGCCGCCCGTCCATCTATGGCATCCACCTCACTGCGGCGAGATCGACATCGTCATCCGGCGCGACGGCGCGTGGCTGCACGAGGGCTCCCCCATCGGCCGTAAGGAACTGGTGCGGCTGTTCTCGACCGTGCTGCGCAAGGACCCGGACGGTTATCACCTGGTCACGCCCGTCGAGAAGATGCGGATCACGGTGGAGGACGCGCCCTTTCACGCCGTGCGGGTGGACGTCGACGACGGCGTGCTGCGCTTCACCACGGACGTGGGGGACGAGACCGCGGCAGGCGAGGAGAACCCCCTCCGGGTGGAGACCGACCCCGCCACCGGCGAGCCCGCGCCCTACGTCCACGTGCGGCGCGGCCTGGAGGCGCGGATCGACCGCCCGGTCTTCTACGAGCTGGTCGGCATGGCCGAGGAGCGCGAGACGCCGGACGGGCCCCAGCTGGGCGTGGTCTCGGCGGGCGTGTTCTTC
>DASPLM010000044.1:0-6976 GCA_035627575.1 Caulobacteraceae bacterium
ATCGAGCTGAAGCTGCAACTCCATGCAAGTGGGGTCGACACCCCCGTGATCATGGTGACGGCGCGCACCGAAGCGGTCGTCCACGAACGGGCGCGGGCCAGCGGGGCCGTATGCGTGCTGCAGAAGCCCTTCCAGGAGGCGGACCTCGTCCGCTGCATCGAGGCGGCGATCACGGGCTGATCTCGGTCGCCCCGCCACGGGCGGCCGGACTCGCCGCATGACCTCGCCGACGGGCATGTTCGACCTGATGCGCGAGGCGGCCATCGTATGGGACGCCCGCGGGCGCATCCTTGCCTGGAACACGGCTGCGACTGCCCTTTATGGCCACAGGGCCGACGAGGCGCTCGGCGCGACCGTCGAGGACCTGCTTGGGCCGCTGCCATTCGATTCGGAGAAGGCGCCCCCGCCGGAACGCCAGGGAGCGGTGGTGGAGCGCCGCGGGCGCGATGGTCGCGCGCTGCTGATCGACGCGACCTGGACGCGACGCGTCGGCGCCTCGGGCGAGCTCGAGATCGTGGAAGTCGGCCGCGACATCGCCGGCCAGCGTCGGATGGAAGCCGAGTTCAAGCGCTCCGAACTGCGCTACAGCAGTCTCTTCCAGGCCATGGCCGCCGCCTTTTGGGAGCTCGACTTTGCTCCGGTCGGCGACATGCTGCGCGACCTCAGGCTGGCCGGCGTCTCGGACTTCCCCGCCTACTTCGCAGATCACCCGGAGTTCGTGCGCGAGATGATGCGACGCACCCGCGTGGTGGACGTGAACGACACCACCCTGGCCATGTTCGGCATCGGAAAGCGGGAAGGCCTTGCCGACTCGGTGGAGCCCTACTGGCCGGAGGCCAGCAGCGGGGTCTATGCGGCGGCGGTGGCCGCGGCCGTCGGACGCAAGGGCTACTACAAGACCGAAACCCGGCTGCGCCGCGCCGACGGCGGCGAGTTCGACGCCTTGTTTACCGCGGCGTTCCCGCACGAGGGCCTGGCTCAGGGCGCGCTCCTGGTCGGCGTGATCGACATCTCGGCCAGGGTCGCCGCCGCGCGGGAGCTGGCTCGCAGTGAAACCCGCTATCGGAACCTGTTCCACGATATGCCGATCGCCCTCTGGCAGATCGACGCCCGTGCGCTGACGCCCGTACTGAGCGCCCTGCGCCAGCAGGGGGTGACGGATCTCGCCGCCTATATGGACGCCCACCCCGCCTTCCTCGATGAGGCGCTGCAGATCGTGCGGGTGGAGGGCGTGAACCGACGGACGGTCGAACTGTTCGGCGGCGAGTCGGAGGCCGACTTCCTGGGCCCGGTGGCGAAGTTCCGGCGAGCGCGGCCCGACACCTTCCGCCGCTCGCTCGTGGCCCGCTACGAAGGCGCCCTGAGCCATGCGGAAGAGACTCGCGTCTTCCGTCTCGACGGCCGCGCGGTCGACATCCACTATACCATCGCCTTTCCGGGGCCCCTCAGCGAGATCGGCGTCAGCATCATCGGCGTGCTGGATATCGGCGATCGACTGGCGGCGCAGGCCGATCTCCGCCGGGTCCAGGACGAGTTCGCCCATGCGGCGCGGGTGTCGATGCTGGGGGAACTCGCCGCATCCATCGCCCACGAGGTCAACCAGCCGCTGGCCGCCATCTCGACCAACGCGGCCGCCAGCCTGCGGTGGCTGTCCCGGCCTGAACCGGACGTAGCGCGCGCCACCACCCTGACCACGAGCATCGGTGCGGACGCACAACGCGCCGCCGAGGTGATCGCCCGAGTCCGGGGCATGGCCGCCAAGCGGGAGCCGGCGCACGAGTTCCTCTCGATCCACGAACTCGTCAACGAGACCCTGGTGTTCCTCAGGCACGAGCTGCAGGGGCGGGAAGCCCAGGTGGAGGTTCAGGTCGAGGACCTGACCGTCCTTGGCGATCGCATCCAATTGCAGCAGGTGCTGGTGAATCTCGTCATGAACGCCGTCCAGGCGGCAGCGCCGCTGCGGCGACCGCGGGTGCGGATTCACGGCCGCCCCGGCGTCGGTGGGGTAGAGATCGCCGTCGCGGATAACGGCCCGGGACTGCATGTGGACCCGGAAAGCCTGTTCACCAGCTTCTACTCCACGAAGCCGGACGGCCTCGGCCTTGGCCTGCCGATCTGCCGTTCGATCATCGAAGCGCACGGCGGCGTCATCAGCGCCTCCAACGCCGACCCCGACGGCGCCGTCTTCCTGGTCCGCCTCCCGGCTGAGCCGGTCATACCAAGGTGTGAGACGGACGGCCGCACGTAGAATGGCGCGGCGCCCGCCCCCCGCCCCATCCTCTTCATCAGACGAACCGCTCTCTCCCTGGCCGGCTCGTCTCGATGAGGAGAGGCCCGATGCCGTTCGAGACCGCACCGCCCCCCGACCCCCGCCGTTCCGGCGGCCCGGCGCTTCTCCTCGTCGGCCCCTGCGACGACCCGCAGGACGACGCCATCCTGCTGATGAACGAGGCCGCGCGCCTCGCTGAAGATGCCGGTCTCGAGGTCGAGCGGCGCCCATGGTCGCTCCGCGAAGGCGGGCGCCCGTTCCTGATGCTCACCATTCGCGCACCCCGCGCCTGATCGAGGTCCCCATGTCCCGCACCATCGTCCTGATCCATGGCGCCTGGCTGAACGCCAGGAGCTGGGAGGGCTTCAAGGCCCGCTACGAAGCCAAGGGCTTCACTGTCGTTGCGCCCGACTGGCCCTTCGACGACCGCTCTCCCGCCGAATTGCGGGCCACGCCGGACCCGAGACTGGCCAAGAGCGGCCAGAGGGCCATCGTCGACCATTACGAAGCGACCATCCGGGCGCTCCCAGAGGAGCCGATCCTGATCGGCCATTCCCTGGGCGGGGTGTTCGTCCAGCACTTGCTGGACCGCGGCGTGGGCACGGCCGGTGTCGCCATCAACCCTGCGCCGACGCCTGGCGTGCCGCTGGGCCCGCACGCCATCGTCTCGGCGTGGCCGGTGCTGGGCGACGTGTTCAGCTGGCGCAAGATCAAGACCATGTCGCGCCGCTATTTCGAGACGCGCTTCGCCCAAACGGCGCCGAAGGATCGCGCCGCCGAGCTCTACGAGCGGTACATCGTGCCCACGGCCGGCAAAGTCTATTGGGACGGCCTGACCAAGGCCGCCGGCGCAATCGACTGGAAGAATCCCCGTCGCGCCCCACTCCTGCTGATCGGCGGCGACCTCGACCTGATCGCCGACGCCAGCATGACCCGCGCCATCTACCGCAAGCAGAAGCGGGCGCCCTCGAAGACAGAGCTGAAGATCTTCCAGGGCCGTTCCCATTGGACCGGCATCGACGCCGGCTGGGAGACGGTCGCCGACTATGCGCTGGACTGGGCGCTCGCCAACGCTCGTCCCGTCGTCGCGAGCCGCTAGGAGCGTCCCGGTGCTCGCCCGGTCATCCATCGTGTTCATCCACGGCCTGTGGGTCACCGCGGCGTCGTGGGAGCCGTTCGTCCAGCCCTGGGCGGCTGCGGGATATGCCGTGCATGCGGCTGAGTGGCCAGTTCTCGAGGGGCGTTCGGCCCAAGCGCTCCGCGCGGCGCCGCCCGCCGAACTGGGCTCGCTCACGATCGAACGAATCGTGGAGCACGCGGCGGGGTTCATCCGCACGCTGGCGGAGCCGCCGCTGCTGGTCGGGCACTCCTTCGGCGGGCTCTTCGTGCAACTGCTGCTCGACAGGGGCCTGGGTCGGGCAGGGATCGCGCTGAACCCCGCGCCGATCGCGGGCGTGGTTCCGGGATGGCGGACGTTGCGCGCCGCCGCGCCGGTCATCCTGCGCAGCAACGGCGCCCGCCGGTCCTACATGCTGTCACCTGGCCTCTGGGCGGAGCGGTACGCCAACGCCGCGCCGCCGACCCTGCAGCGTCAGTCCTGGGAGAGGTACGTCGTGCCGACCTCCGGGCGGGTCATCCATCAGGCCGCCTTCTGGCATGGCACGTCCGTGGATCCCGGGCGGCGTCACCAGCCGCTGCTGATCACCGCGGGCGAAAAGGACCGCCTCGTGACGCCGTACCTGTCCCGCGCCGCCTGGCGCGCGCAACGGCGGTCCGCCGCCCGCACCGACTTCATGAGCTTTCCCGGCCGCTCGCACCTGCTGATCGCAGAACCCGGCTGGGAGGAGGTCGCCCAGGCCTGCATCGCCTGGGACCGAAGCCTCGAACCGACCCCACAGCCAAACTGAGGAGCCGACCATGACCGCCGCTTCCGTCGCCGCCGCGCGATCCCTGCTGACGCCTGGGGATCACACCCTGATCCTGATCGACCACCAATCGCAGATGGCCTTTCCGCTGAACTCGATCGAGGTCGGCTCCCTGCGGGCCAATACGGCCACCGTCGCCCGCGCCGCGGCGACCTTCGCTGTCCCCACCATCCTGACCAGCGTTGCGGCGACCAGCTTCTCCGGGCCCGTCTTCCCGGAGATCCAGAAGGCGTTCCCCGGCGCGCCGGTCATCGACCGCACGACCATGAACTGTTGGGAAGACCCGGCGATCGTCGCCGAGGTGAACCGCATCGGGCGCGGCCGCGTGGTGCTGGCGGGCCTCTGGACCTCGGTCTGCATCGCCGGCCCGGCCCTTTCCGCCGCCGAACAGGGTTTCGAGGTCTATGTCGTCGCCGACGCGTCGGGCGACGTCTCGCACGAAGCGCACGAGCGCGCGATGCAGCGGATGATCCAGGTGGGCGTGCGCCCGATGACCTCGCTGCAGTACCTCCTCGAACTGCAGCGCGACTGGGCACGCGGCGAGACCTACGACGCTACGACCGGCATCGCCGTCGATCACTCCGGCGCCTACGGCATCGGCCTCCTCTACGCCCGCGCCATGCTGGGCGAGCACGTCCGGGAGGGATGACGTGACTGCAGCTCCGAACATCGAAACGACAGCCCGGGCCGAGGCCACGGCCGAGGCGCTGGATCTGCTGCTGGACGCGGCGCTGGAAGACAGCTTCCCCGCCAGCGACCCGGTGGCGTTCACCCGGCGGGAGGAGGAGGAGGGATGAAACCCTACGTCCTGTCCCTCGCCGCCGGTCTGCTCGTCGGCGTCATCTACGGGCTGATCAACGTGCGCTCGCCCGCGCCTCCGTACATCGCCCTCCTGGGCCTGCTCGGCATTCTGCTGGGCGAGCAGGCGGTCGCTGTGCTGAAGGCGAAGGCGACAACGCCGCCCGTCGTGAGCGCCGACCGTGATCCGGCCTGACCGCAGGAATGTCGCCAAGGGGCTGATCGCCGCCGCCGTGGGAACGAACGCATCCGGGAGACCGAACATGGCCGCCAAGCCCGACCTGATCCTCCACAACGGCCGCATTGCGACGCTGGACCCGTCCAGTCCTCAGGCCGACGCGGTCGCGGTCGCGGGGGGCGTATTCACGGCCGTCGGCCCTGCCCGCGAGATCATGCCGTTGGCCGGCGAGAGCACGCAGGTTGTGGACCTGGGCGGTCGGCGGGTGATTCCGGGGCTCATAGACAGCCATACACACGTCATCCGCGGCGGGCTGAACTACAACATGGAGCTACGTTGGGACGGCGTACCGAGCCTGGCCGACGCCATGGCCATGCTGAAGCGCCAGGCGGCGGTGACGCCTCCCCCGCAATGGGTGAGAGTGGTCGGCGGCTTCACGCGCCACCAGTTCGCCGAGAAGCGGCTTCCGACGGTGGACGAGATCAACGCCGCGGCCCCCGAGACGCCGGTCTTCATCCTGCACCTGTATGACCGCGCACTGTTGAACCGGGCGGCGCTACGCGCGGTGGGCTACACCCGCGACACGCCCAATCCGCCAGGCGGCGAAATCCAGCGCGATCTGAACGGCGAGCCGACGGGCCTGCTGATCGCCCGCCCGAACGCGATGATCCTGTACGCCACCCTGGCGAAGGGGCCGAAGCTGCCGCCGGACGTCCAGCTCAACTCGACGCGCCATTTCATGCGCGAGCTGAATCGCCTCGGGGTCACCAGCGTGATCGACGCCGGCGGGGGCTTTCAGAACTATCCCGACGACTACCGGATCATCGAGCAGTTGCACGCCGACGGGCAGCTGACGGTGCGGCTGGCCTACAACCTGTTCACCCAGAAGCCGACGGAGGAACTGAAGGACTTCGAGAGCTGGGGACGGCAGGTCCGGCCTGGCCAGGGTGACGACTACTATCGGCACAACGGCGCCGGCGAGATGCTGGTCTATTCCGCCGCCGACTTCGAGGACTTCCGCGAGCCCCGTCCCGAGATGGCGCCGAACATGGAGGCGGACCTGGAGCCGGTGGTCCGCCAGCTGGTCTCCCAGCGCTGGCCCTGGCGCCTGCACGCCACCTACGACGAGACCATCACCCGCGCGCTCGACGTGTTCGAGAAGGTCAACCGCGACCAGCCCTTCGAAGGCCTGCACTGGTTCTTCGACCACGCCGAGACGATCAGCGAACGGAACATTGACCGCATCGCGGCGCTGGGCGGCGGCATCGCCGTGCAGCACCGCATGATGTACCAGGGCGAGGATTTTGTGGACCGCTACGGGTCGGAGAAGGCGGCGCGTACGCCGCCGGTCAGCCGGATGCTGGCCTCCGGCGTGCCGGTAGGCGCCGGAACGGACGCGACGCGGGTCGCGTCCTACAATCCCTGGGTGTCGCTCAGCTGGCTGGTGACCGGACGGACGCTCGGCGGCTTGCGGCTTTACCCGGCGTCGCAGCGACAGGACCGTGAGGGCGCCCTGCGCCTGTGGACCGAAGCGAACACCTGGTTCTCCAACGAGGAGGGCAGGAAGGGGCGGATCGCCGTGGGACAACTGGCGGATCTGGTCGCGCTGGACCGCGACTACTTCTCCGTACCGGATGAGGAGATCGTCGCCATCGAGAGCGACCTCACGTTGGTCGGAGGGCAGGTGGTCTGGGGCGCCGGCGACTTCTCTCGCCTGTCGCCGCCTATCCCGCCCGCAGCCCCCGAGTGGGCCCCCGTGCGGACCTTCGGTGGCTATCGCCCGGCCGCCCGGAAGGCCCAAGGCGG
>DASPLM010000045.1:0-8576 GCA_035627575.1 Caulobacteraceae bacterium
GGTGACCCCGCCGTCCACCTTCAGCATCGAGGGCTTCGGCGCCCCGTCCGCCGCCAGCGCCTCCAGCAGGTCCGCCGTCTGGTAGGCCAGGGCCTCCAGCCCCGCGCGGACCAGGTGCGCCCGGCTCGTGTCCCGCGTCAGGCCCACGATCGCCCCCCGCGCGTCGGCGTTCCACCAGGGCGCCCCCAGGCCGGTGAAGCCCGGCACCAGATAGACCCCGCCATTGTCCGGAAGGCTCAGCGCCAGGGCCTCGGACTGGCGCGACTCCTCGATCAGGCCCAGCCCGTCGCGCAGCCACTGCACCGTCGAACCCGCCGAGAAGATCGAACCTTCCAGGGCGAACGCCCGGCCCTCGGCCGTCTGGTAGGCGATGGTGGCCAGCAGCTTGTTCTCGGAAGTGCGCGGCTTGTCGCCGACGTTGATGACGAGGAAGGCGCCGGTGCCGTAGGTGACCTTCACGTCGCCGGGATGCAACGCCGCGTGCCCGACCAGGGCCGCCTGCTGGTCGCCGGCCACGCCGGTGATCTCGATGGCCTTGCCGAACAGGGTCTCCGCCGTAGAGCCGAAGTGACCCGCCGACGGGCGGATGTCGGGCAGGACCGCGCGCGTGGCCCCGAACAGCTCGATCAGGCCGTCGTCCCAGTCCTTGTCGTAGAGGTCCAGCAGCGAGGTGCGCGAGGCGTTGGTCACGTCGGTGGCGAAGCTGGCCCCGCCGGTCAGCCGGTGGATCAGGAAGGCGTCGATGGTGCCGGCGCACAGTTCGCCGCGCTCGGCCCGGAAGCGGGCGTCGGGCACCGCGTCCAGCAGCCAGGCGATCTTGGTGGCGGAGAAGTAGGGGTCCAGCACCAGGCCCGTGCGCCCCTGGATCGCCTCCTCCAGCCCGCGCGCCCGGATCGCGTCGGTGACCGCGGCGGTGCGCCGGTCCTGCCACACGACGGCCCGGTGCAGCGGCAGTCCGGTGTCGCGCTCCCACAGCACCGTCGTCTCGCGCTGGTTGGTGATGCCGATGGCGGCGATGGCCTCGGGCCCGCCCACGTCGCGGATCGCCTCGCGGCAGGTCTGCAGGGTCGCGCGCCAGATCTCCTCGGCGTCGTGCTCGACCCAGCCAGGCTTCGGATAGTGCTGCTTCAGCTCGATCTGGCGCAGGGCGCGCGGCTTCCAGGCCAGGTCGAAGACGATGGCCCGGGTCGAGGTGGTGCCCTGGTCGATGGCGAGGATCAGCGGGTCCAAGGATAGCTCCTTCGCGGGAGAGGGCAGTTTGGGATAAGAGCGCAGCCATGACCACCGCTCTCGCCACGCCCGAATTCGAAGACATCCTAGACGCCGCCCGGCGCCTCGACGGCCAGGCCGTGCGCACGCCGCTGCTCGAGAACGCCGTGCTGAACGAGCGCATCGGCGGGCGGGTGCTGCTGAAGGCCGAGATCCTGCAGGTGTCGGGCAGCTTCAAGTTCCGAGGCGCCTACAACCGCATCAGCCGCTTCTCCGCCGCCGAGAAGGCCGCGGGCGTCGTGGCCTATTCCTCCGGCAATCACGCCCAGGGTGTCGCCGCCGCGGCCGAGCGCATCGGTACGCGGGCCCTGATCGTCATGCCCGCCGACTGTCCGTCGGTGAAGATCGAGGGAGTGAAGAGCTTCGGCGGGGAAGTGCGCCTCTACGACCGCTGGACCGAGAGCCGCGAGGCCATCGGCGCCGAGATCGCCCGCGAGCGCGGCTCGGTGCTGGTCCCGCCCTTCGACGACTTCCACGTCATGGCCGGCCAGGGCACGACCGGACTGGAGATGGTCGAGCAGGCCAGGGCCCTGGGCGCCGGGCTGGACGTGGTCTGCGCGCCCGCCAGCGGCGGCGGCCTCGTCGGCGGCATCGCCCTGGCGATGGAGGCGCTGAGCCCCGAGACCCAGGTCTTCGTTGCCGAGCCGGCGGACTACGACGACCACGCCCGTTCCCTGGCCAGCGGCGAGCGGACGGGCCACGCCCCCAGTCCGCCGCCGTCGATCTGCGACGCCCTGATGGCGCCCATGCCGGGCGAGGTCACGTGGCCGGCCAACAGCCGGCTGCTGGCCGGCGCCGCCGGCGTAACCGACGCCGAGGCGGCGGACGCCATGCGCTTTGCCTTCCGCACCCTGAAGCTGGTGGTCGAGCCCGGCGGCGCTGCGGCCCTCGCCGCCTTGCTCAGCGGCAAGCTCCCGGCCAGAGACCGCACCGTGGCCGTGGTCCTCAGCGGCGGCAACGTCGACCCCGCGCTCTTCGCCCGGGTGCTGGCGAAGGAGATCTGAGGCTCTCCCCCTTCTCTCTGGAGAGAAGGAGGAGAAGACGCCCTACTTCTCCACCTTCGCCTGGAACGGCTGCACCACGCTGTCGCGGAAGCCGTAGCGGGTCGCCTTCACCTCCAGCTTGCCGCCTTCGGGAACGCCGATGGGCGCGCGGTACAGCTTCCAGGAGTCCTTTTCGCCGACGCGCCACAGGATGGCCGAACCGGGTGTCAGGCGTTCCATGACGATCTGCCCGTCCACCTCCCGCACGGTCGGCGGAGCGGTGGCTGGCGTCTGGCCGGCGGGACGGAAGCGGTCGCGCAGCTCCTGGGTCGTGGCGGTCGACAGGTCCGGCGTCATGGCGTTGAAGGCGCCCAGCGCCGCCGCCAGGCGCTGGATCTCCGCCAGACGTCCGGGGTCGGCGGCCAGGTTCTTCAGCTGGTGCGGATCGGCCCGCAGGTCGTACAGTTCGATCTCGGCGCGCGGGTGGGTCTGGTTCGGGCCGAGCGACGGCGCGCCGCCCTGGGCGGCGACCGCGTCGTAGAAGGCGCCGCGGCGGGCGAGGTCCAGCAGGCGGGTGTCCACGGACTCGTTGCGGATGAACAGGAAACGGCCGTCGCGCACCGCGCGGCTGCGTTCGAACACCGAACCGACACGGTTCTGGATGGCGAAGACGAAGTCCGCGGCGGGCGCGGGGGTCACCGACAGGCGGTCGCGGCCCTGCATCCAGGCCATGGGCTCCATGCCCACCAGCTTCAGCACCGAGGGCGCCAGGTCCACGCCGCTGAACAGCGCCCGGCTGACGACGCCGTTCTGGCGCCGGTCGGGGTAGCGGACGATCAGTGGAATGCGCACGCCGGAATCGTACAGCGTCCGTTCAGCCCGCGGCCACGGCGGGCCGGTTCGGGCGGTGACGATGACGATGGTGTTGTTCAGCGCGCCCGAGGCCTCGAGCCGCTTCAGGGTCTCGCCGATCTGGGCGTCGATGGCCGCGATGCGCTGGTAGCGCGTCGCCAGCGCGCCGCGCAGGGCCGGCGTGGGGGACAGGTAGGGCGGCAGGGATATCTTCGCCGCGTCGATGGCGACGGGTTTGGGCGCGTCGTCCTTGTCCTCGAACACGCTCTCGAAGAAGCCCTTTCGCTTCTTCGAGGTCGGGGCGCCGGCGTCCTCGGGCAGGGTGGAGATCTCCACCACGCCGAGGAAGGGCTGGGGGATGTCGGTCCGGGGCCAGGTCTCGCCGGCCTCGCGCAGGTTCAGGTCCCAAAGGGCGCTGGTCCCGCCCAGCGGCTCGTGGAACGGTCCCGTGCGGAAGGTGTAGTAGCCCGCCTGCCGCAGCAGTTCCGGGAAGGCCTTCACCTCGGGCTGGGGCGCCACAGGCCAGCCGCGGCCGTTGGTCCAGTCCTGGACCACGCCGAGCGTCTGGGGATGCATGCCGGTCATCAGCGAGGCCCAGGCCGCCCCGTCGGAGCCGCTGGCCGCATAGGCCGAGGCGAAGGTCACGCCGTCTTTCGCCAGGCCGTCGATTACGGGGGTCACGGCCGCGGGGTCGCCATAGGCGCCGAGCTCGGGGCCGAGCGCGTCGACCAGGAACACGAGCACGTTCGGGCGTGTCTCAATCTGGGACCGGGGCAGGACCTGGGCCTCGCGCTCGCGCTGGCACGCAGTGACGCCCAGCGCCAGGGTCACGCCCACAAGCGCCAGAAATGTCTTCGCGATCGAGGAAAGTCGTCCAAACGCCATGTCGCGCGCCTAAGCCTCCAAGCCCCCCGGCCCCGGCCGCCTCACTGCACCGACCTTGCCATTAGAGGACGCGGCCGGGGCTGTCACGGGTCAGGGTGTCGCGAACGCCCGGGACGGGCTAAGCCGGCGGCGTGAGCCAGCCCCCGACCGCGATCCGCATCGACGATCCCGCCGACCCGCGCGTCGCAGCCTACCGCGACATCCGCGAGCGCGACCTGGTCGGCCGCGAGGGACGCTTTGTCGCCGAGGGCGAGGTGGTGCTGCGCATGCTGGCGGCTTCATCGCGCCACCGCGCGGAGTCTGTGCTGATCGACGAAAGGCGGCTGGACAGGCTCGCGCCCCTGCTGGCCGCCTTGGCGGCCGACACGCCGGTCTACGCCGCCGGCCAGGCGGTGATCGACGCCATCGCCGGCTTTCACCTGCACCGGGGGATCCTGGCCATCGGCCGGAGCGCCCCGGACCCGGGCGCCGCGGCCCTGCTGGCCCGCCTGCCCGCACGCGCCCTTGTGCTGGCGCTGTTCGGCCTGTCCAACCACGACAACATGGGCGGCGCCTTCCGCAACGCCGCAGCCTTCGGCGCCGACGCCGTGCTCATCGATTCCGGCTGCTGCGATCCGCTCTACCGGAAGGCCATCCGCGTCTCCGTCGGGCATGCCCTGACCGTGCCGTTCGCCCGGCTGGCGCCCGTCGAGGACCCGCTGGCCCTGCTGGCGGAGGCGCGGCTTGAGCCCCTGGCCCTCACGCCCAGGGGCGCGACGCCGCTCGCCGAGCTGGACCCGCCCGCCCGCGCCGCCGTCCTGCTGGGAACCGAGGGCGAAGGCCTGCCCGCCCGCATCATCGCCGGATCCCGGCCGGTCGCCATCCCGATGGCGCCGGGCGTGGACTCGCTGAACGTGGCGGTCACCGCAGGGATCGTCCTGCACCACCTGAGGTTCGGCGGGCGGGGCTAGCAGGAAAACACATTCCGTCCCGACCGGCGGGCGTTGCGCATACGAAAGGAGCCCGGGGTTTCCCCCGGGCTCCCGTTCGTTCGCCGATGACGTCCGGCCTTACGGCTGGATGTCGATCGTGGCGCGACGGTTCAGCGGTTCCTTCACGCCGTCGCCGGTGGCGACCGCGGGCGAGGACTCACCCTTCCAGTCGACCGACATGGCCGACCCGTTCACGCCCAGGCCCACCAGCGCATCGGCGACTGCCTTGGCGCGGCGTTCCGACAGGCGGATGTTGTAGGCGGCCGAGCCGGAGGTGTCGGCGTGACCCGTCACCACCACGCGGGCGGCGTTGCCCTGGGCGATGTACGAGGCCGCTTCCTGCACCACCGTCTGGGCTTCCGGCGTCAGCACGTACTGATCGAACGGGAAGTAGACGATGAATTCGCGCGCCTCGATGGCCGGCGGCGGAGGCGGCGGCGGGGGCGGCGGCGGGGGCGGCGGGGGCGGCGGAGCCGGTTCGGCCGGCGGCGGCGGCGGCGGGGCCGGCGGCGCGCCGAAGGCGTAGCGCAGGCCGATGGTCACCGAGTGGTCGAACTTGTCGCCGTCGAAGTCGCCGAGGTTCAGGCCGCCGACGGTCTCGTAGTCGACCCGGATGTCGTGGTCGGCCCACAGGTAGCGGTAGGTCAGGTCGAGATTGATGCGGTCGGTCGCGGCCCACGAGAAGCCGGCGATCGCCTGGGCGGCCCAGCCGAGATCCTTGTCGTGGATGCTGACGTGCTGGAAGGCCGGGCCAACGCCGCCGTTGCCCATCAGGGTTCCGTCGATGTCCGCCTCGAGGCGGCTGAAGCCGGCGCCGACGCCGATGAACGGATTGAAGCTGCTGTCCGGCATGAAGTCGTACAGGACGTTCGCCATCAGGGTCCAGCTGTCGAAGCTGCCGCCGGGCTTGTCACAGCCGAGGCCGATCTGGCCGCTGTAGCAGAGGCCGCGCGGATCGGCGGCGAAGTTGCGGCCGAAGACCTCGGTGATCTCCTCCTCGCGGTAGCCCAGCTCGACTTCGACGCGCCAGTTGTCGCGGAAGCGGGTGCCGACACGGCCGAAGGCGGCGAAGTTGTCGTCGGTCTCGAAGTCCCACTTGGCGGTCACGCCGCTCGGCTTGTCGAACTCGGACTCCCACAGGTCGGAGGTGTTGCTGTGCCAGCCGAGGTCGACGGCGCCGTACCATTCCTGAGCGGTTGCGCCTGTGGCGGCGGCCGACAGGGCGATGAAGCTGACTGCTCCAAGAAGCGAACGCATAAGTTTGAACTCCCCCATTTTTGGGTGTGTTGGCCTTGATGACCGACGGGTTGTTACGAGCACAACCGTGCTGGACGGTGATGCAGCTACGCAGAGCCACAAACGACCAACTAGGTTGCGAGTTTCCCCGATGGGACTTGATTCGGTCGGCAATTGGGCGCTTGCCTCCGTTAAGTAGCATTTCGGCCACAGTGCGGAGGACGGCCTTTGATCCGATCCCTGTCGATCCTGATAACGCTGCTTCTTTCCGCCAGTTGCAGCCAACCGCTTGAAAAGGCGGAAACTCAGGTTTCTGCGCCCGAGCCCGACAGCCTCGAGGGCCGGGCGCTACGCCAACTGGAGGCCCGGCTCGGCGGCAGGCCCGAACTTTCCGGCCTGACCGAAGGGACGGAAGGGGGAAAGCCGCTGCTCTGCGGCACGGCGGCGCTGCCGGGATCGCCGCCGAAGCCCTTCGCCCTGCGCAACGGCTTCCTGATTCTGCCGGAGGACACGACCGCGGGGACCTTCGCGCAGCTGCAGGCGGCGTGCGCGCGGCCCGTGGCCTAAACCGGCTGTAAACCCGCTCGAGCGCATACGGGGGCATGGATCGCCGCCACCTCCTCGCCGCCGCCCTGTTCGTCCCTGCCGTCGCGACCGCCGGCTCCGCCGACGCCGCCAGCAGCGGACCGAAGGAGCGCAAGAAGGGGGGCGGGCCGAACTTCCTGCAGTTGCCGACCCTGACCGCGTCCGTCGTGCGCCTGGACGGCCGCCGCGGCGTGCTGACGGTCGAGGCGGGCGTCGACGCGCCCGACGCGGCGGGCTTCGAGCGGGCCGAGGCGCTGCGCCCGCGCCTGCGCGACGCCTACAACGCCGCGCTGTTCCGCTTCGCCGCCGCGTTGCGTCCCGGCTTCGCGCCGGACGCCGACCAGCTCGCGCGCGACCTCCAGACCGCCACCGACCGGGTCTACGGCAAGCGGGGGCTGAAGCTCCTGCTGGGCTCCATCGTCGTCAACTGACGGGGCGGCCCTACTGGGCCGACATGCCGCCGTCGACCTTCAGTTCGATGCCCGTGACGAACTTGCTCTCGTCCGAGGCGAGGTAGAGCACCGCATAGGCGACGTCGTCCGGCTCGCCGATCCGCTTCATCGGTATGCCGCGGGCCAGCCGCTCGTGCGCCGCGGCCTCGTCGCCGCCGGCCATGGCCACGAAGGGGTCGAGGATCGGCGTCTTGATGAACACCGGATGCACCGAGTTGCAGCGGATCTCGGCGCCCGACTTGGCGCATTCCAGGGCGATGGTCTTGGACAGGAGCCAGACCGCGGCCTTGGAGGCGTTGTAGGCGCCCATGCCCGGCGCGGCCAGCAGGCCGGCGATGGACGAGATGACCACGATCGAGCCCGGCTGGTTGCGGCGCATGTAGGGCAGCGCATGCTTGGTGCCGAGCATGACCGAATCCTGGTTCACGGCCGTGACCTTGCGCCACTTCTCGATCTCGCAGCTCTCGATGAACTGCAGGTCCCCGCCGATGCCGGCGTTGTGCACGAGCACCGACAACCCGCCCATGTCGGCGTCGGCTCGGGCCAGGACGTCGATCCACTGGTCCTCGTCGGCCACGTCGTGGGCGTAGGCGAAGGCGCAGCCGCGGTAGTCGGCGTTGATGCTGTCGGCCAGGGCCTGGACCCGCGCCCCGTCGATGTCGGTCAGGGCGACCTTGGCCCCCTCGCGCACCAGCATGCGGGCCATGGCCTCGCCCAGCCCGCCCGCGGCGCCGGTGATCAGCGCCTTCTTGCCGGCGACGCGGCCGCCCCCCATGCCGCCCATCATCCGCCGTGCTCCGCCGCGATCTCGTTCATGAACGACGCCATCCTCACGTCCAGCGCCGTCACCCCATCGGCGTCATGGGTCGACAGCAGCACCTCGACCCGGTCGTAGACGTTGAACCACTCCGGGTGGTGGTCCAGCTTCTCGGCCAGCAGGGCCACGCGGCTCATGAAGCCGAACGCCGCGTTGAAGTCGGCGAAGCGGAAGGTCCGCACGATGGCGTCGCGCTGGTCGTGGACACTCCAGCCCGCGAGCTGGTCCAGCGCCGCCTGGGCGCCTATCCTGGTCTTCCGGTCCATGGGGGTCTCCTCGGACCCCGCTTAAGCGGCGGCGCCGGACGGGGCAAGCGGCTCAGGCCGTCTTGGACCGCTGCAGGGCGTGCACGACGCGCAGCAGCCGCCGCCGCGGCACGAAGCCCACCAGCCGCGCCATCAGGGCGTTGCGGCCGCCGGCGATGACCACCGGCCGCCCGGCCGCGAAGCCGCGGAAGCCGATGTCGGCCACCTCCTCGGCCGTCAGCACCTGCGCCCGGGTCATCATGCCCATGCCCTCGGTGAGG
>DASPLM010000046.1:0-4817 GCA_035627575.1 Caulobacteraceae bacterium
CCGGCTCGGCTCCGAAGTGGTCGTCATCGAAGCCGGCGAGCCCCTCCCGCGCGAGGACCGCGACCTCGCCGGGCCGGTGCTGGAGCAACTGGCCGCCGACGGGATCGAAATCCGCACCGGCCTGACGGTCGAAAGGGTGGAGCGCGCCGACGGCGGCCTCGCCCTCGACACCGGCGAGGAACGGATCGAAGGCTCGCACCTGCTCGTCGCCACCGGTCGCGAGCCGGTGCTGGATGGTCTGGACCTGGAAGCCGCAGGCGTGACAACGACCGAGCGCGGCGTTGCGGTGGATCGCCGGCTGCGTTCCACCACCAACCGGCGCGTCTTCGCGATCGGCGACGCGGCGGGGCGGGAGGCCTTCACCCACGTCGCCGGGACGCACGCCTCCCTGTTCATCCGCAAGGCGCTGTTCGCCCAGCCCGTGGACGTGGAACGCCTGGTCGTGCCGCGGGTGACCTATACCGACCCCGAGATTGCGGCCGTGGGTCTGTCGGAAGGCGAGGCCCGCAAGGAGAACGGCGAGGCGATCAGAGTGCTCGCCGTCCCGTTCTCTGGCAACGACCGCGCGGTCGCCGAGGGGGACACGCGCGGTTTCGGCAAGCTGGTGCTGGACCGCAGGGGCCGCATCCTCGGCGTCGCCATCGTCGGCCGCGGCGCCGGGGAGCTGATCCATCCCTGGGTCCTGGCCATGACCTCGGGCCTGAAGCTGAAGGACTTCACCAGCTTCATCGCGCCCTATCCGACGCGCGGCGAGATCCACAAGCGGCTGGCCTCGGCCCACTTCACGCCGCTGCTGTTTTCCGAGCGAACGCGCATTCTGGTTTCATTGCTCAGGCGAGTCGGGTGAACTACGGCTCAGGCGAGCGGGCGCCCCTGTCCCGCGACGGTTCGAACTGATGAGGCTCTTCCAGCCGTTCGGGCGGATACGCTGGCCCAGCGGGCTCTCCTCGCGGCTGCTCCTGCTGACCGCGGCCTTCGTCGTGGTCGCCGACCTGCTCATCATCCCGACCGCCCTCTCATCGTTTCACGAGCGCTACCTGCTCGACCGGGTGCGCCGGGCCGAGATCGCCGCCGGGGCCGTCGACGCCGCACCGGACAACTTCGTGCCCGCCCAACTGGCCGACCGCCTGCTGACCAGCGCCGGCGTCAGCGCCGTGGCCATCAAGGAGGAGGGCCGCCGCCGCCTCGTCCTGGCCGCGCCGGTCATGGACACGGCGCCGGACTTCACCGACCTGCGCCGGGGCCGCTTCGGCGGCTGGCTGGTCGCGCCGTGGAAGACACTTTTCGGCGCGCCGGACCGGATGATCCGCGCCATCGCCGCGCCCTGCTGCCGCCGCGCCGAGTTCGTCGAGATCGTCACGCCGGCCGAGCCGCTGAAGCGCGACCTGTGGGACTACCTGCTGCGCATCTTCGCCCTGTCGGTGGTGCTGTCGGTGGTGGCCGGCGGCCTGATCTACGCCGGCCTCGCCGCCTTCATCGTCCGGCCGATGCGGCGGATCACCCAATCCATGGAGCGCTTCCGCGCCGACCCCGAGGATCCCGAGGCCGAGCCCGAGCACTCGGGCCGCCAGGACGAGATCGGCCGCGTCGAGGAAGAGCTGTCACGCATGCAGGAGGAGGTGCGCCAGGCCCTGCGCTCGCGCTCCCGCCTCGCGGCCCTGGGGGAGGCGGTGGCCAAGATCAACCACGACCTGCGCAACATGCTGACCAGCGCCCAGATGGCCTCGGACCGCCTGGCCGGCTCGGGCGACCCGACCGTGGCCCAGGCCCTGCCGCGGCTGGAGCGGGCGCTGGACCGGGCCCTGGGGCTGACCCGCGATGTGCTGAACTACGGCAAGAGCGAGGAGACGCCGCCCACGGTGAAGAAGATCCCGCTGCGCCCCGCCGTAGAGGCCGCCGCCGAGGACGCAGGCCTGACCCCGAGCGGCGTGGCGCTGGAGACCCGCATCGCGAAGACCTTCAGCGTCGACGCCGACCCCGAGCAGCTGCACCGCATCCTGGTCAACCTGATGCGCAACGCCCGCCAGGCGGTGGAGAGCGAAACACGGCCCGACGGCGGTACGGTGCGCGTGTCGGCCGAGCGTGGCGAGGCGTTCGCGACCATCCGCGTCTCCGACGACGGCCCCGGCGTGCCCGAGCGCATCCGCGAGCGCCTGTTCCAGCCCTTCGCCGGCTCCAACCGCACCGGCGGCGCGGGTCTCGGCCTCGCCATCTCCAGGGAACTGGCCCAAGCCCACGGCGGCGACGTCGAGCTCACCAAGACCGGCCCGAAGGGCACGACCTTCGAACTGCGCCTGCCCATGCGGAAGGCGGCGAAGAAGGCGGCCGCGCCGCGGGCGAAGGGCGGCGGTTAGCCGGCGCCCCCCCCCGACGTGCTCCGCGCGGTCAGTCCCCGGGGGCCTCGTCAAGCGGCCTAGTCGGCCGGATCTGCGGATGGGGTTCGCCTTCGCGCAAGTGCCGGTCGATAGCGCCGACCAGAAGCCGTCCCTCCTCGATGACGCTATCGATTGGCGAGGGCGCCGCCTTTCGTCCCAGCAAGCGGGCAAGCAGAGGCGGCCGGTCGGAGCTGGTTCCGGCCCAACCAGCCGGCACGTCTGGCCGCGGCGTGGCCCCGCGGCGCACGGCGAAGTGGAAATAGATGGCCGGGGCGTCCCGATGGAGGGTCCAGCGCACCCAGATGGTCTCCGACAGGCTGCCTCCGAGGCGGACGAAGGTGTAGGGGGCGCCCATGGGATACAGGTGATGATGGTCGGGGTGGCTGGCGACCGGTTCGAAGCCGTGCGCCCGAACGAGTGGTAACAGATTCGTCTGCACCCGCTGCTCAAGGGCCGCATACAGTGACAGGTCCGCGTCCTGCCGCTTCCCGCCGGCGCCCGACCGCCTGGGCTCGACCGTGCGAAAGACGGTGTCGATCGGAACCGACCCCTCGTCCGGCCTGAACCCGCAGATCGCCTCGGTGAGGCTCAGCGGGACCTCGACGAGATGGCTCACCCGGTCCTCGGGGTTTTCCCTCGCCTCGCGCTCGAGAGCGGCCTCCCGCAGGGCCGCGAACGGCGGCGGCAGGTCTCCCTTGGCCCGAAAGGCCGGCTCCTGGCTGGGATCGAACGCGACGCGCCACGTCTCCCGGCCGCCGTCGAAGCCGCAGGCTTCGCTCGACGAGATCACGTCCCACACCTGGCAGGCCACCGCCGCGGCGGCCGCGGGCAACCGGGCCAGGGTCGGTCCTGCGCCGAACTCGAACCGGTCCGACAGGATGATGGTCCAGCCCGACGGCAGCGTCGCGCAGCACAAGGGGGCGGAGGCCTCGAAAGCCACCTCGCCAGTCTCGACTAGTCCGAGCCGTTCCAGCACTTCCGCCTTGGCGACGCCAGAGACCCCGATCCAACTCGCCCGTCTGCCCAACGTCCCCTCCCCACGTGGATGGTTGTCCCACGTCCCTCCTGCGCGCCGACACCGTATGTTCCGCATTTGTTCTTATCAGATGCGGATTGTCTGGTATAGTGAACCTTGGCTGAGGGGACGCTTCCGGTCGCCGCATTCAAAATTTTTGCGAGGAGCTACGGATGCCTGCGCCACTCGTACTCCGACGGCCGCAGTGGATCGACCAGGTTTGAGGACAAGTTCGGATATCACGCGGCCTTGAGCGCCAATCAGAAGCTTGCGCGAGCACAGCTCGGCGAGGACTTCGTGCTGTACCATTTTGTTCCTGACGATCTTGGTCACGTCGGACGGATGCTCGCCTCGATCTGGGCTCCCCATGTGATCCGCAATCGGCCGCCGGGACAGGAGGGGCCGTTACGAGATGCGGCGACTTCCCGGCCCATAAGGGCAGTGCAAGCTCGCGAGCGCCCGGGCCTGCGATAGGGATCATGGACGGAGGGGCATGGGTCGGCCTGAATCGTCGGATCCGTACGGGTCAGGCGCCTGCCGAGGCAGGCATTGCCGGGACTTGCTCCCCCAGCACCACGCCCTCGCGCCGCGGATCCGCTCCGCCCTCCAGCTGGCCGCCCCGGCGGACGACGGCGTGGAGGCCGGATTCCTCCCCGGCGCCGGGCTTGATGGTGACGCCGCGCTCGGAGAGGGCGGTGATGATCTGCGGCGGCAGCTTGGCGGCCTCGCCGCCGACGGAATTGCCGCGGGCGATGACGTTGGGGAGGTCGATGGCCGCCTGGGGGCCGAGATTCCACTCGAACAGGCCGACGGCGGTCTTCAGGTTGTAGGCCAGGATGGCCGAGCCGCCGGGGGAACCCAGGGCGGCGACGAAGCGGCCCTGGCGGTCCAGCACGATGATCGGCGACATGGAGGAGCGTGGGCGCTTGCCGGGCGCCACGGCGTTGGCCGCGCGCCTTCCGTCCGCCTCCGCCGGCGAGAAGGAGAAGTCGGTCAGCTGGTTGTTGAGGAAGAAGCCGCCGACCATGCGCCCCGTGCCGAAGATCGACTCCACGGTGGTGGTCATGGAGACGGCGTTACCCCACCGGTCGACCACGACGAAGTGGGAGGTGCCGGCCGGCTCCAGGGTGCGGTCGGCGGCGATGCGCGCCGACGCGCCTGGCGGCGTTCCGGCCTCGACCGTGGCGGCGAAGCGGGGGCCGATCAGGGCGGCGCGCCGGGCTACGTAGGCCGGCGACAGCAGGCCCTCGACGGGCACGTCCACGAAGGCCGGGTCGGCCACCCAGCGGTCGCGGTCGGCGTACATCAGGCGCGAGGCCTCGACGAAGGCGAGCCAGGCGTCGGCCGAGGAGGCGCCGGCGCGAATCGCCGGCGTCCGCTCCAGCATCAAGAGACCCTGCAGCACCGAGACACCGCTGGACGGCGGC
>DASPLM010000047.1:0-4129 GCA_035627575.1 Caulobacteraceae bacterium
CCACGCGGTCGTCTTCCCGCAGCGGCCGTCCGACCTGGTCCGCTCGGGCGTCGATACCGTCTCCCATGTCTGCATGCTGGCCTATGAGGTCTCGCGCGACATGCCGGCGCGCTATGCCTGGCCGCGCGCGCCCGTGGACGAGGTCGCGCTGGCCGGCGCCGAGGCGCATCCTGCCATGGCCGCCGTCTTCGACGAGATGGCCCGGCGGGGAATCGTGCTGGACGCCACCCTGTTCGTCTACGACGAGATCGAGCGCCGCCGCGCCGCCGAAACCGACCCGGCGATGCGACCGCCGACCTACTGCAGCCTGGACCTGTCGATCCGCCTCACCGCCCAGGCCCGCAGCGCCGGCGTGCCCGTGTCGACCGGCACCGACGCCTACGTTCCCGCGACCAGCGCCTGGCCGGCGGTGTTCAATGAGCTGGACCTGCTGGGAAAGGCGGGCTTCACGCCGCTGGAGGCGCTCCAGGCGGCGACCCTGAACGGGGCCCGGGCGCTCGGCCGCGACGACCTCGGGGCCATCGAGCCTGGCAAGCTCGCCAACATCGCCTTCTTCGCCCGCGACCCGCTCCAGGGCGGCGATGCGTTCCGCTCGGTGGTGCTGACGGTGAAGCGCGGCGTGGACTATCGCCGGGCGGACTACACGCCCGTGAAGGCGGAGGAGCTGACCGAAGGCTGGGACGGGCGCACGCGGCGGCGGTAGGGCCAGGTTTCCCATCCTGCCCCTGCGGGAGAAGGGTAAGGGGCGCGCGCGCGATTGACCCCGATGCTCCCGGGACTAGGGTGCGCCCACCCTTGAGTCAGGATTGCTTCCCATGGACGCCGACAAGCTGAAGTCCTTCGTTCACGGCATGTGGCGCGACGAGATCGTGCCCGAGCTGGTCGAGTACGTCCGCATTCCCAACAAGTCGCCGCACTTCGACCCGCAGTGGGCCGAGCACGGCTACATGGACCAGGCGGTGGCGCACATGGAGCGCTGGGCGCGGGCCAAGATCGCCGGCCTGCCAGGCGCGACGCTGGAGGTGGTGCGCCTCGAGGGCCGAACGCCGCTGATCTACATCGAGATCCCCGGTCAGGGGGACGACACGGTCCTGCTGTACGGTCACCTGGACAAGCAGCCGGAGATGAGCGGTTGGGACGAGGGGCTGGGCCCGTGGATTCCCGTGTTGCGCGACGACAAGCTGTACGGCCGCGGCGGGGCGGACGACGGCTACGCCATCTACGGCTCCCTGGCCGCGGTGCTCGGGCTGCGCGACCAGGGCGTGCCCCATTCGCGCTGCGTCATCCTGATCGAGGCCTGCGAGGAGAGCGGCTCCTACGACCTGCCGGCCTATGTCGAACACCTGGCGCCGCGCATCGGCAGTCCGTCGCTGGTGGTGTGCCTGGACAGCGGTTGCGGCAACTACGACCAGCTGTGGCTGACGACTTCGCTTCGCGGCCTCGTCGGGGGCGTGCTGACGGTGAAGGTGCTGGAGGAGGGCGTCCATTCGGGCGACGCCTCGGGCGTCGTGCCGTCCAGCTTCCGCATCGCCCGCCAGCTGCTGTCGCGCATCGAGGACCAGGAGTCCGGCCGCGTCACCGTCGAGGAGGCCTGGGCCGAGATCCCGGCCGAACGCATCGAGCAGGCCAGGGCGGCGGCCGAGGCGCTGGGGGACGAGGTGTGGTCCAAGTTCCCCTGGGCGGGCGGCATGCAGCCGGTCAGCAAGGACGGCGCCGAGCTGGTGCTGAACCGAACCTGGCGGCCGGCCCTGTCGATCGTGGGCGCGGATGGTCTGACGGCCACGGCCAACGCGGGCAACGTTCTGCGCCCCTTCACGGCGCTGAAGCTCTCCATGCGCCTGCCGCCCACGGCCGACGCGGCGGCGGTCGAGCGCGCCGTGACCAGGGCCCTGACCGAGGAGGTCCCCTACAACGCGGTGGTCAGCTTCCAGAGCGAGCAGGCCAATCCCGGCTGGCATGCGCCGGCCCTCTCGCCCTGGCTGGCGGAGTCCGTGCAGAACGCGTCGATGGCCGCCTTCGGCCGGCCGGCGACCTACATGGGCGAGGGCGGCTCCATCCCCTTCATGACCATGCTGGGCGAGCGCTTCCCCCAGGCCCAGTTCCTCATCACCGGCGTGCTGGGCCCGCACTCCAACGCCCACGGCCCCAACGAATTCCTGCACATCCCCACCGGCGAGCGAGTCACCCAGGTGGTCGGCATGGTCCTGGCCGACCACTACGCGCGGAATGGCGCGACGACGCCGTCGGGCGTGCCTGGGCCGGAGAAGAAGAAGGGGCTGCTGGGCAAGCTGTTCGGCTGACGCATCCGAAGACGCTCCCGGCGGCGATCAAGGGCTTTCGAGGAGCTGGCGATGAGAGGCATCGTCCTGGGGCTGGCCGTCGCCGCCACGCCCGCCGCTGCGGAGCCCGTCGCGATCACCGCTCGCGACGGCTACGTCCTGCACGGCCAGGTGGACCGACCCGCCGGCGAGACCGACGGTCCGAAGGTCGTGGTGCTCATGGTTCCGGGCACCGGTCAGTTTGACCGGGACGTCCGCTTCGGCCGCTCCGGGACGGAGGCCGACAAGCTGTTCAAGGACCTGTCGGCCCGCATCACGGCCCGCGGGGTATCGACCCTGCGTTACGACCTGCGCGGCGTGGGCTACGGCGGCCGGCCGTCGGACAGGGCCGTGCTCGTCGCCCGCACCACCGACAGCATGCGCGACGATGTCGCCGACCTCTATGCCTGGGCGAGGTCAAGGGACGGGCTCGGTGCGCGCTGCGCCATCCTGTTCGGCCACTCCGAGGGCATGGTTCACATCGGGCGGGTCGCGGACGCCGGAGCGCCTGAGCCGCTGGCGGTGGTCGGCATGGGCGCGTTGCTCGAAAGTCCGCAGAGCGTCATGCGCTGGCAGTTGGTAGGCCGCAATGTGGATGCCGTCCGCGCCATGGACGCTGACCGGGACGGGCGCACGAGCAACGAGGAGGTCCGCGTCGGCTTCGCCACCAGCATCGGCGCCGCCATGCTGCCGGTCGGGGCATTCATCCATCCGAACGGCGGCTGGGGCGCGTCCGAGATCGCGGCCTACGAGGCGGCGGCGGCGACAGGGTACGAGGCCATGCGCACCGCCTTCCTGGCCAAGGCTCCCACCGATCCTTATCCGGAGGCCGCCAGCGGCTGGTCCAGCTATCAGTGGTGGAACAGCTGGTTCACCGACGACCGGCCGGTGGCGGCCAGATTGGCCCGCTGGCGCGTCCCGGTGCGCATCCACTACGGCGACCGCGACAGCCAGACCGATGCGAAGCGGCAGGTCGCGGCGGGCCGGGCGGCGCTGGGCGAGCGATTCACCTGGACCATCCACGAGGGCGCCGGCCACGGCCTGGGCGACCACATCACCGTGGGCCCCATGAAGCCGGAGATCGCCCACGCCATCGCCGCGGACGTGGCCGAGGCGGCGACGGCGTGCCGGTGACCGGTCGGTCGCTGCCGGGCTAGTGGGCGATCTTCAGCTCCAGGCGGCGGATTGCCGTAAGCAGGCGTTGGGCGTGCATCGTCGGCCAGATGGCCAGCTTCAGCATCAGGGACATGAGCAGCAGGACGGCGGCCGGCAGCCCCCAGTGCAGCGCGTCGAGGACATCCGACGCCTGGAAGAACCGCCAGGCAGCCCAGGCCCCGCCCACGAACAGGATCGACTGCGCGACCATCAACACCACGTTGACCCAGCCCGAGGGCCCCCGAAAGGCGTGCATCAGCTGCTCCATATGGCCGGGATCGTCGCCGATCCGGCGCAGCAGGGCGAGTTCCTCGGCGCGCAGGGCGTCGCTCAGGGCGTCGTTATCGGTTTGCATCGAAATCTCCATCGAGCACGGCGCGAAGGGCGCGGCGTGCGTGCATCAGGCGGGTCTTGACGGTGCCCGCCGGGACCGAGAGCGCCACGGCGATCTCCGCCACACTCAGATCGTCGAAGTAGAAAAGGCCCACGGCCGCCCGTTGGACGGGGGGAAGGTCCCGGATGGCCCGGCGTAGGCGGGGTTCGCACTCACCCGCGGTCGCGTCGTCCGGGCGAGTTTCCTCCTCCAGCGCCAGGGCGCCTGCCAGGCTGCGGTCGCGCTGCCTGCCGCGTATGAGCTTCGCGCACTGCCGCGACAC
>DASPLM010000048.1:0-4191 GCA_035627575.1 Caulobacteraceae bacterium
GTACTCGCGCGCCAGCTCGGGCGAGAGGGTTGGCCCGGAAGCGGGCGGCGCGTCGGCCGCCGACCCCACCACCGGCGTCAGGGCAAGGCCGAGCACGGCGGCCAGAAGGGATCGGATCATGCGCGCAGCTCCAGGACGACCATGGCGTCTCGGGCAGCATACGGCCAAGCTCGGCCGGGCTGCCATGGCTATCCGACGGCCGCTGCAACCGAACCGCCCCTCCGCCAGTTTCCGGAAGCGGGGCAGTTCGTCCGGAGACCCGCGCCATGACCACCTACAACGTCGGCTATCTGGTCGGGAGCCTCGCCAAGGAGTCCATCAACCGCAAGCTGGCCAGGGCGCTGATCCGCCTCGCCCCCGAAGGCCTGACGTTCAGCGAGATCCCCTTCGGCGACCTGCCGCTCTACAGCTACGACTACGACGCCGACTATCCGCCGGTCGCGCGCAGCTTCAAGGCGGCGATCAAGGCGTCGGATGCGATCCTGTTCGTCACGCCGGAGTACAACCGTTCCATCCCGGGCGGTCTGAAGAACGCCATCGACTGGGCCAGCCGCCCCTACGGGACCAACGCCTTCACGCGCAAGCCGTCGGCCGTGATCGGGACCTCGCCCGGCTCCATCGGTACGGCGGTGGCCCAGCAGAGCCTGCGCAGCGTACTCAGCTTCTGCAACGCGCCGCAGATGAACGCGCCGGAGGCCTACATCCAGTTCAAGCCGGGCCTGATCACCGACGACGGCGAGGTGACGGTGGAGTCCACCGAGACCTTCCTGCGCAACTACATGGCCGAGTTCCACGCCTTCATCACGCGCGTGCTGACGGTGCTGCCGCGCGAGGACTGAAAGCGCCCCTACCCCCGCGCCGCCGCCTCGAGGGGCGCAATGTCCAGCTTGACCAGCTGCAGCATCGCCTCGGTCACGCGCTTCACCTTCGCCGGGTCCGGGTCGTTCATCAGCTCGCGCAGGCGGGCGGGGGCGATCTGCCAGGAAAGGCCCCAGCGGTCCTTGAGCCAGCCGCACTGCTCGGCGCCGCCGCCCTCCTTCAGGGCGTCCCACAGCCGGTCGATCTCGGCCTGGGTGTCGCACTCCACCATGATCGAGAAGCTGTGGTTGAAGGGGTCGAGCGGCCCGGCCTCGATGGCCATGTAGTCCTGGTCGCCCAGGGTGAACTCGGCGATCTTCACGCTGCCCGCCGGGCCGGACGGATTGTCGGCCATGACCGCCGAGATGCGGTCCACGCGGGAGCCGGGGATCAGTGAGGCGTAGAAGCGGACCGCCGCCTCCATGTCCTTCTCGAACCAGAGATGCTGGGTGACCCTCATCGTCGTTTCTCCTCCCGTGGGTTCGGATGGACGACGAACGAGGCGGGGCCGATCCGACACCGGCCGCGGAGGCGTCGGCCGGAACATCCGGCGGGACACCCGGGTTGCCGGCACGCAACCAGACGGATGGACGACATGCCCAAGAGCGGACAGAGCAGCACCGCCCCGACGAGGGGCGACGGCAATCACGGCGGCAACCGCGGCGGCGGCAAGGACGGCAAGCAATCCGGCAGCGGCCGCAACAACGGACAGCAGGCGGGCGGGAGCGATCCGCATCGCAACCAGCCGGCCCGCTGAGCCCGGGCGCCAGGCGGGATCGAGCCCGCTAAGGGACGGTTAACCGGATCGGCGAACGCTGGTCGCCGTACTCCGGAGATGTCCCGTGCTGAAGCCGCTCGCCCTTGCCCTCGCCCTCGGCTTCGCCGCCTCCGCGACCTCCGCGGCGCCCGCGCCGGCCTACACCCTGGACCTGTCGGTGTTCCGCGCCGGCAAGGCGGTCAAGGTCGTGCGCCATGAGCTGGCCGAGAACTCCGCCGCCCACGTCGTGGTCGGAGACGGCGCCGAGCGGGTCAGCCTGGACGCCCAGCTCCGGCCGTATACCGACGATCAGGGCCGGGAACTGATGGCCCTTTCCGTCACGATCGCACAGGGAGACCAGCCGCCGCAGAAGCCGAGCCTGGTGTTCGAGTCCGGCGGCACGGCGCGGCTCGCCCTCGGCGAGCAGGACGCGGACGGCGCGACCATCAACGGCGTCACCCTGAGCGTCTCGCGCGACCCCGCGAGCTAACCGGCGCCCCCTACCCCTCCCGCCTTCCACCCGCCGCGCCCATATGGCGGGGCATGATCCCCTTCTCTGTTCTAGACCTCGCCCCCATCGTCGAAGGCGGCGACGCCCGGCAGTCCTTCCACAACAGCCGCGACCTGGCCCGGCACGCCGAACGGCTTGGCTACAACCGCTTCTGGCTTGCGGAGCACCACAACATGCCCGGCATCGCCTCGGCGGCCACCGCGGTGGTGATCGGCTACGTCGCCGAGGGCACCTCGACCATCCGCGTCGGCGCCGGCGGGGTCATGCTGCCCAACCACGCGCCCCTGACCATCGCCGAGCAGTTCGGCACGCTGGCCAGCCTCTACCCCGGCCGCATCGACCTGGGGCTCGGCCGGGCGCCCGGGACGGACCAGCTGACGGCGCAGGCGCTGCGGCGGACACTGGGCGGCGACGTGGACAGCTTCCCCGGCGACGTGGTCGAGCTGCAGGGCTACTTCCGCGATCCCGAGCCCGGACAGAAGGTGCGCGCCTATCCGGGCGCCGGGCTGAACGTTCCGATCTGGATGCTGGGATCGTCGACCTTCGGCGCGCAGCTCGCCGCGATGCTGGGCCTGCCCTACGCCTTCGCCTCGCACTTCGCACCGGCGCAGATGATGCAGGCGATGGAGCTGTACCGGCGCAACTTCCGCCCCTCGGCGCAGCTGGACCGGCCCTACGTCATGCTGGGCTACAACGTCTTCGCCGCCGACACGGACGAGGAGGCCAAACTGCTGCGCACTTCGGTGCAGCAGGCCTTCGTGCAGTTGCGCACCGGCCGGCCGACCCCACTGCCGCCCCCGGTCCAGGGCTACGAGGAGCGGCTGGATCCTGGCGCGCGGGCCATGCTGGACCAGGCCCTGTCCTGCTCGGCGGTGGGTTCGCCCCAGACCGTGCGCCGCCAGCTGTCCGATTTCATCGCCCGCACCGGCGCCGACGAGTTGATGATCACCAGCCAGATCTTCGACCACCAGGCGCGACTGCGCTCCTACGAGATCGCCGCCGAAGCCCGCGACGAGCTTGCCCGCGCCGCCTAGACCCGCCGCCGCGCCACGGCGGCCCAGCCCAGCAGGATCAGCGCCAGGACGCCGCAGGCCCAGGCGAAGGCGTCGCCGATCTTGAGGTACGGCGTCGGGCCGGTCCCGCCGGGCAGGTCGGCGACCACGGCGAAATGGCGGGTCTGGCCGCTGGCGCCCCGGGCTACCATGCGCCCGCGCGAGTCGGTGAGGGTGACGAGGCCGTTGGACGCCGAGCGGGCGATGGCATAGCCGCCCTCCACCCCGCGCATCACCGCCATGCGCGCGTGGGTCCAGGCATCGGCGTCGAAGTCCCAGGCGGGGACCAGCATCAGGCGCAGGCCGCCCGGCTGCGCGTGCCCCGCGATGGCGTCGCCGCGCAGGGTGGCGTGGAAGTCCATGTCCTTGCAGATCGCGACCGACCGCCCCGCACCCAGCAGCCCGGCGCCGGGTCCGGCCGCGTAGCCGGTCTCGAGCCCCGGCACGAAGTGGCGCTTGGCGTAGTCGCCGACCACCCCGGCGGGCGTGATTGTGTAGGCGGCGTTGCGGCGGCCGGCCGGGCCCTGCTCGTCGAATCCGGTGACCACGGTCACGCCGGTCGCGCGGGCGGCCGCGATCAGCGGGGCCAGGGCCGCGTCGCGCTGGGCGGCGGGCATGGGCGCGACCTTCTCGGGGAAGACGATGACCTGCGCGCCCTGGCCGGCCAGCACGCGCACCTCGGCGGCCTGGCTGGCGGCCATGTCCCGGGCGCCGGCGCGGACGTTGTCGCGGGCTGAGGCGGCGACGCGCACCGCAGGGCCGGCCGGCTGGGCCAGCCGCCAGGCTCCCCAGGCTAGATTCATGGCCAGCAGGGCCAGCATCAGGCCGGCCACGACGCGCGAGCGCTTCACGACCAGCAGGGCGCCGAACGACGCGAACAGCGCCAGGCTGAAGGTGATCGACCAGAGGCCGAACACGGCCGCGCTCTGGATCAGCAGCGGGGCGCTGACCTGGCTGTAGGCCCAGGAGCCGAAGCTGCCGTTCAGGGACACCAGCGAGTACCCCCACTCCAG
>DASPLM010000049.1:0-2226 GCA_035627575.1 Caulobacteraceae bacterium
CCGCCGCCGTTTCAGCCCCGGTCCGGTCTCGACCTCGCTCCACGGGACCTGCGAGCCCGTCCCCCAGTTACTGACGTGCTTCGGCGACGGCGGGGGAATCTTCTCCAGCACCACCGCCGCGGCGCCGCCGCAGCGGAGACCGTCGCGATAGGTCAGGCAGCGGGCCCGCCGCTCGACCTCCTTGAGCGTGCGCGCGCCATAGCGGCCGAGCAGGTGAAGCGCCGGCCGCTGCGCCACGCTGCCGCAGACGCGGCAACGGAATCGCACCGCCCAGCCGTCAAGTCCGGCAAGTTCCATCGAAGGCCTCCGGAAGGCGCCGACCGACCGGGAGCAACCGACTGCCACGTCGGCGGGAGGCGTGAAAGCGGCCCACGCTGGCTTGTCCACCGCCGTGCAGCCGCTGTGCACGCCTTTCGGCTCGGGGCAGCTTCCCGGTCGGAGCGAAGGAGTCGAATGCGGCCCTTGCGCCCCCCGACCCCGGCGGCGAGAACGGCGGGGCTGGCCGACCCTGACGGGCGGCCCCTTCGACCCGACGCGACAGGAGCGGCCCGCGCCGATGGAAGAGTTCTACCCTCAGATCCGCGCGGTGCACATCGGCGCGGTCCTGGCCAGCGGCGCCCTGTTCATGATCCGCGGGGGCGCGCTCAATCTATTCGGCGCGACCTGGGTCAAGGCGTTCCCCGTGCGCCTGCTCAGCTGGACCATCGACACCGTCCTGCTCACCGCCGCGCTGATGCTGATGACCGTGGTCCAGCAGTACCCCTTCGTGCACGCCTGGCTGACGGTGAAGGTGGTCCTGCTGGTGGTCTACATCGGGCTCGGCACGGTGGCGCTGCGGGCCGAACGCCCGCCGCGGGTGCGCCTGGCCTTCTGGGCCGCCGCGATGGCCGTCTTCGCCTACATCCTCACGGTGGCGAGGGCGCACGATCCGCTCGGATTTCTCGCGGGGCTCGCTGGCTAGGCGGAGACCTCCCGGCGGGCCTTGCCGTCCGTGCGCCGTCGCGCCACTAAGCTCCATGGCCACGCCTGACGCACCGACCGCCACGCGCACCCTGCTCGTCTTCGCGCACCCCGCGCTCGAGCGGGGGCGGGTCAATCCGGCCATGGCCGAGGCGGCGGCGTCCTTGCCGGACCTGGCCGTGCACGACCTCTACGAGGTCTATCCCGACTTCACCATCGACGTGCGGACCGAGCAGAAGCGGCTGCTGAAGCACGACCTCATCGTGTTGCAGTTCCCGCTGTACTGGTTCGCCCCGCCGGCCCTGCTCAAGGAGTGGCTGGACCTGGTGTGGACGCGGGGCTTCGCCTTCGGCGATCCCGGCAAGCTGAAGGGCCGCACCCTGATGTGCGCGGTCACCACCGGGGCCAACCGCGAGGCCTACCGCGAGGACGGGACCTACCGCTTCGACATCGACGAGTTCCTGCGGCCCATGCAACAGACCGCGGCCTACTGCGGCCTCGGCTGGGCCGAGCCGTTCATCCTGCATGGCCGCGAGGCGAGCGACGCCGGCGGCCTGGCGCGAGGCCTCGCCCGCTATCGCGAGCATCTCGAGCGGGTCGTCGGCGGCCTGACGCCGTGCCCGAAGCCGGCCTGGGCGCTGAAGCAGATCGCTGCGGAAACCGGGGCGGGGGGCTGAGCATGGACGGCGTCCTCTTCCAGGCCTTCGTCTACCTGGCCGCCGCGGTGATCGCCGTGCCCGTGGCCAAGCGCCTGGGGCTGGGCAGCGTCCTGGGCTACCTCATCGCCGGCCTGCTGATCGGGCCCTTCGCCCTGAACCTCGCCGGCGACACCGAGGACGTGGGCCACGCCGCCGAGTATGGCGTGGTGTTCCTGCTGTTCATCATCGGCCTGGAGGTGCGGCCGGCCCTGCTGTGGAGCCTGCGCACGGCCATCTTCGGCGTCGGCGCGGCGCAGATGGCGGCGACCACCGCGCTGCTGACCGGGGCCGGCGTGGCCTTCGGACTCGACTGGCGACAGGCGCTCGCGGCGGGGCTCATCCTGTCCATGTCCTCCACCGCAATCGTGCTGCAGTTGCTGGAGGAGCGGGGGATTCGCCGGGCGCCAGCGGGGCGGACTGCCTTCGGCGTGCTGCTGTTCCAGGATTTGGCGGTCATCCCGTTGCTGGCCTTCCTGCCGCTGCTCGCGGCCGCGGGATCCGCCATGGACCCGCACGCCGCCGCCGAGGGCGGGCACGGCGGAGCGGCGTGGCTGGCGGGCCAGTCGGT
>DASPLM010000050.1:0-3978 GCA_035627575.1 Caulobacteraceae bacterium
CATCGCCGTGGAGGCGCGGCGCTGGCGCGGCGGCTGCGGCGCCAATCCGCTCGCAGCCAGGGGCTTCCCCGCCGGCGCGGAACGGGTGTCGCTGCTGGCGCCCCCCGCGCTGAAACACTGCGAGGTGCTGTACCTGCGCCTGACCAATTCGGACGCCCAGCCCCTGGACGTCTCGCCGCTGTACATCGATGGCGCCGGCGGCATCGCCGCACTGAGCCTGGCGCCCGTCGACGACGTACGCCTGGCGCCCGGCGAGACCCGTTTCGTCGCCATGCGCATCCTCACCCGCGACCGCGCCGGCCGTGCCCTGCCCACCGGGACCGAGCGCCTGGCCCTGGTCGTCTCCGCCGCCGGCCGCGACCGCGCCGACCTCCGCTCCCTCGCCGACGCCGCCGTGCTGCGAAGCGGGAGCGGCGGAGAGCTGAACGCCGATGGCCCGGCGATCGGAGCGCTGATCTATCCGCTGCAGGTGGGCGGGTAGAGCCTTCTCCTTCTCTCTGGAGAGAAGGAGGTCCCAGCATACCGGAGCGAGCGGCAGCTCGCGCAGGTCCATGCTGGAGGAAGAGTGTCTGCCTGAAGAGCGTCGCGGGTCCGAAATCCTTCGTCCTTCGACAAGCTCAGGATGAGGATTTCTACTGCCCACCATTCGACCTCATCCTAAGCCTGTCGGCCCGAAGGGAGGCGTGGAGCAGTCAAGCACGAGGTCGCGGCAAACGGTCGGTCGAACCCACTCTTCCTCGGACGCGAAGAACCTGCGGCGCTGCCGCGCCTCCGGTGCGTGGGGCCCTCCTTCTCTCTGAAGAGAGAAGGAGTTTCCGCCCCCGCCCCCTTCCTTACCGCCTTCTTAAGATGACGCCGTTCGCCGGCCCCGGCACAGTCCGGGGGCGTTCCGGAGGGGGCGCCTGAGTTTCTGACAATCGGGCTGAACGGCCTGCGCACCCTCGCGCGGGCACGCCCGGGGTTTGCCTGGGGAGGGCAGGGATGAAGGGCAAGATCGCAGCCTCGCTGCTCGTGCTGGCGCTGGCCGCCGGACAGGCGGGCGCCCAGACCGATCCGTTCGGCGGGCTCTACCAGGGCGAGGGCCAACCGTCCTCGCGCACCGGCTCCACCAGCGTCAGCGGCTCGGCCGGACGCAGCTACGCAGGGGCTAGCGAGAGCGGCGTGGTCTCCATGGCCTCCCTGTCGCTGCTGCCGCGCCAGGTCGCGCCCATGGCCTTCAAGCTGAAGGGCTGGAACGCCAAGTTCCTGACCGGCCGCCCGCGCATCGCGGTGCCGACCTACACCCTGGCGGTCGTCCGCGCCGGCAGGGCCAGCGCCTTCGGCGGCGGGGCCGGGTCCGAGATGGCCGGACGGCGCGCCTCGCTCACCACGGCGCTGGTCGGCGTCTCCGACGAGATGGCCGGGAGGCTGGCCGAGGAAGCCAACAAGGACCTTATCCAGCGCCTCACCGCCGCCGGCTTCGACGTCGTGCCGCAGGAGCAGGTCCGCGCCCACGCAGACATGGCGCGGCTGCAGTCGCTGGGCCCGAACGCGCGCGGCGCCAATGGGCTGTCGCTCTACGCCCCGGCCGCCGCGCCGCTCGTCGCCGGCGGGCCGTTCGCCAGCAACCCCATGGGGATGGCCAAGGCCTCCATGGTGTTCAACGACCTGTCTGCCGAGCTGGACGCGGTGATCCTGAACCCGGCCCTGGCCGTCGATTATCAGCAGTTGGAGAGCACCGGCCGGCGCACCTTCGTCGGCTCGGCCCACGTGGGCGCCAGGGTGTTGTTCAGCGTCCTGCCCCAGTCGGGCGTCCACTTCCTCTACGGCAAGCGCCGGGGGTTGGGCGGCGGGATGGGCGGCAACCTGGTGCTGCAGGCCGCCCAGGGCTCCGACGAACAGTTCGGCCTGATGTACGAGGTCGACGACCGCTCCGACAGCGTCGCCCTGCACAACGCCTTCGCCATGGCTGGCCTGGGCTCGGTCTATCGCCAGAGCAAGGCCTACGCCGTCGAGGTCCACCCCGACCGCTACGCCGCCCTCGTGCGCGCCGCCTACCAGGGCATGAACGCCGCCATCGTCGAGGAGGTCCGGCGCGCCCGGGCCGCCTCCTGAACCAATCACACCGATTTCAAGGAGACCGAGATGAAACGCCTGTTGCTCGCCACCGCCCCCGCCCTGACGCTCGCCTTCGCCCTCGCTGGCGCCGCCGTCGCCCAGGACCAGCCCGCCCCGACCGCGCCTGCGGCCGAACCCGTCGCCGAGGCCGCCTCCATGGAGGCTCCGGCCGCCGAAGCTGCGCCGGTCGAGGCTCCCGCGCCGGTCGCCCCGCCCGCTCCCCAAGCCGTGGTGGCCGAGGCCGCGCCGGTGGACCCCAACGTCTACCAGGTCCTGCGCGCCGGCGACCGTGAGATGGCCTGCGACGCCCTCATCGCCGAGGCCAACAGCCTCAACGCCGTGCTGCTGGCCGAGGCCAAGCAGGACCAGAAGCGCAAGGGCCGCTCCAAGGTCGCCCGCGGCGTGGCCGGCAGCGCCACCACGGGCGCGGTCCGAACCGGCGCCCGCATCGGGCTCGGCCGCGTGATCGGCGGCATGACGCCCTTCGGCGGCCTCGTCGCCCTGGCGGCCACCGAAGTGGCCGCCCAGAGCGCCGGTCAGGCCGTCGCCAACAGCGGCCCTGCCAACGAACCGGCGAGCGTGTCGCCCAAGCAGCAGCGCATGAACCACCTGCTGGCCCTCTATCGCGAGAAAGGCTGCTGAGGGGCGGCCTGAGGGACCGGCGGCCACAGTCCCAACTCCCCGGCCGCCGGTCCCGACCCTTCCAGAAGGACATCGTCATGAGGACCGCCGCCTGGAGCCTGAACGCCGCCGCCCTCGCCGCCCTGGCGCTGCCGGCGTGGCTGATCTTCGACGCGCTGGGCCGTCAGCCCGGTCAGACGTGGCAGGGCCTGGCCTTCGTCGGCCTGGCGCTTGCGGGCATGGTCGCCTGGGCCCTGGCCGCGGTGCTGCTGTGCCGGCCGCGCCCGGGGCGGGCGTCGCCGCTGGTGCTGACCGGCGGGCTCTGCTTCGCCGCCGCCTTCGCCGTGGTCCTGCTGGCCGGCTGAGGCCCTGCGTCGTCGCCTTCCACACAGAACCTGCACATCGGCCGGACACCGGCTTCACAGGGGGCCTTCACAGTGCCGGCGTGGCGCGGTCTATGGTGCGCCAGGGCGAGGGCGACTGATGACTGAAACGAACGCGCGGGCCGAGACGGCCCCGGAGCGGAGCGTCGGGCTGATCCGGCTGGGCACAGGCCTGCTGCAGGGGCTCTGCCTCTACGGCCTGATCCAGGCGAGCGAGGGCAAGACCTGGCCCTTCACCGACCAGCCCCTGTTCGCCGCCCTGTTCTTGGTCGTGCTGTTCGCGCCCGCGCCCATCCTCGCCAGCATAGGCCGCATGCGCCTGCCGTCGCTGCTGGGCTGGACCGCGATCGCCGCCCTGCTGCTCGCCGCCTTCGGCTTCTACGACGCCTGGCGCCAGCCGACGATGCCCGAGCCCGGCAAGGACTGGGAGCCCGAGCGCGCCGTCTTCGCCGCCGTCGGCCTGTTCGTCGCCCACGTGCTCATCGCCGCCGCCGACGCCGACCGGCGCCGCATCGGCCGCTACGAGACGATCTTCGCCCTGGCGACCAAGTTCGCCGTGCAGCTCGGCCTCTCCTTCGCCTTCGTCGGCGTCCTGTGGATCCTGCTGTTCGTGGGGGCCAGCCTGTTCGAGGTGATCGGGCTGAAGGGCTTCAAGGAGACGATCGGCGAGGCCTGGTTCGCCGCCCCGGTCTCGGCCGTGACCTTCGCCGCCGCGGTGCACCTGACCGACGTGCGCAGCGGCCTGATCGGCGCCATCCGCACGCTCGGCCTGACCCTGCTGTCGTGGTTGACGCCGATCATGACCGCCATCGCCGCGGCCTTCCTGGTCGCCCTGCCCTTCACCGGTCTCGAGCCGCTGTGGAACACCGGTTCGGCC
>DASPLM010000051.1:0-2904 GCA_035627575.1 Caulobacteraceae bacterium
GCCGCCGTAGGGCGGGCACAGGCTTCCGTCGCGGGCGAAGTCGCGCATCAGCCGGAAGTAGCCTTCCGCGTACCGCGTCGACAGCCGCGACCCGTCCGGCGCCGTCTCGAACTCCGTCATGCCGTGTTCCGCCGCGGGATAGATCGCGAGAGTGATCGGACGACCCCGCGCCATCAACCCCTCCAGCCGCCGCGCGGTCTCGCCGGCCGGCGCGTCTATGTCCTGGCCGCCCAGGATCCACAGCTGCGGCGCCTCGACGGCGGCGATGGTCGGGACCGGATCGTAGCGGAAGGGCGTGCCCCAGCGGAACTTCGGTCCGGCGGTGCGCAGCTCTTCTGCGCTCATGCCGAGGATGACGTGGGTGAAGTTGCCGTAGACGTCCTTGTACCAGGGCTCGCTCCGGTAACGGTCCCGCACGGCCTCGAAGGCTTCGACGCCCTGGCTGAACCCGGTCTCGAACAGCACCGCGGCGGCGCGGCCGATCTCCAGCGCCTTGGCGATGTCGTCCGGACGGTGGCGCTTCAAGCCCATCTGGAAGGCGATGGCCTCCTGGTCCTCATCCAGGACCGAGACCGCGAGGCCGAAGCTGACGATGACGAAGTCGGCGTCGGCCCGGTTGGCCGCCAGGGGCGCGACCCAGCCGCCCTGGCTGGGGCCCTGGAAGCCGACCCGTCCGGCGCGGGGACCGGCCAGCCGCCGCGCCGTCTGCATCGCCGCGACCGCGTCGTCGGCCAGCAGGGAGAAGTCCTGGGTATAGACGCCGGCCGACGCGCCGGTGCCCCGCTTGTCGTAGACGAAGGCGCCCACGCCCGCGGCCGGCAGCAGGCGCTGCAGCGGGTCGAACTGCTTCGCCGAGTCCGTCTCCGAGCCCTGCAGCAGGACGACGACCGGAACGGGCCCGTCCCCGGGAGGGAGCAGGAGGCGGCCGGACAGGGCGACGCCGTGCGAGGTGAACGACGCCTCGCGCGTCTCCAAGGGGATGCGGCGGCCGGCCTGGCCGTCGAAGCTGATCGTTCCCGCCCCGCAGGGTCCGAAGCTCACCCGGACGCCGTCCGGCCGACCGGTCCAGCCGAGGGTGCTGCTCCAGCCCCCGGCCCCGACGACGAGCTTGCCGCTGGTTCCGTCGAACCGGCGCCAGCGCAGCCCGCCTGCAGACTCTCCCACGTCGACCAGCTGGCCGTCGGCGAGGCGATAGGCCCCGACGTGGCAGGTCCCGGTCGGCTCGGCGGCGGTCGGGACGGGGGCTGCCCCGAGGCCGAACGTGGCCGCGATGGCGATGCAGATGGACAGGATGCGCATGGTCGGGTTTGCCGCCTCTGGGTCGGTGCGCACGGAGATAAGCTTCCGTCGCGGGCCGGTCTTGGACGGATTAAAGGCGCCGCCGCCTCGCGGGCGAACACGCCTCCCCGCAGGCCGCTCCCGCTGCTAGGCTGGATCCGTGGGACAGCTCCTGTGCAGTTTCAGCGGCGTGCGCGTGCGCCGGGTCGTCGACCGCAGCCACGGCGAGACGCCCGAGCACGCCCACGACTGGCCCCTGCTCTCGCTCTACGTGCTGGGCGGCTACCGAAACCGCACCGAACTGGGCGAGAGGGATATCGCCGGCCCGTCGGCGGTGCTCTACCGCGCCGGCGCCGCGCACCGGAACCGCGCCGGGCCGAGCGGCTTCGAGCAGATCGAGATCGAGTTCGATCCAGCCTGGCTCGGGGCCGCGGCCGTTCCGGACACGCCGGTGTCCCGCTGGTCGGGCGGCGACGATGCGACCGGCGCCTTGAGGCGGCTGTGCCTGCAACGTCCGTCGGAAGCGGCGCTCCAGCGAGCCTTGCAGCAGTTCATCAGCCAGGCCGGCCGGTCCGACGAGCGAAGGCCGCCCGCCTGGCTCGGCCTTGTGGACCGCCGGCTCAGGGAGGATCCCGGTCTCACAATCCATGAACTCGCGGCCGAAGCGGAGCGTCACCCGGCGTGGCTCGGCGCCGCCTATGCGCGCGCCGCAGGCGAGGGCATCCGCGCCGCCGCCACCCGCTTGCGGATCGAGCGCGCCGCGCGGCTGCTCCGCGAAACCGACGCGGCGCCCGCCGCCATCGCGCTGCAGGCCGGCTTCTGCGACCAGAGCCACATGATCCGCGCCTTCCGCCGCACGCTCGGCCGCACGCCCACGGAGATCAGGGCCGACCGGGCCTGGCTGCGGCAGGGCGCCTGACCCTGAACAGCCCAAGGGACCCTCGGCCGGAAGGCCGGGGAAGGGTGTTCGATCCGAGGGATGGAGGTGGTGGACGCGACAGGGATTGAACCTGTGACCCCTACGATGTCAACGTAGTGCTCTCCCGCTGAGCTACGCGTCCGCCCGGGAAGGAGGCGCATATAGACCGGCGGCCTCGCCTCGCGCAAGCGCTGTTCTGAGCCGCGCGGCGACTTCTCGTCGCGCCGCGGCGGAGACCCCTAGGCGGCGATCATCCTCTCCACCTCGGCGACGAGGTCGCGCAGGTGGACGGGTTTGGACAGCACCTTGGCCTGGGGCGTCGTCTGGGCGGCGCTGAGCGCCACGGCGGCGAAGCCGGTGATGAACATGATGCGCAGCTCGGGCTGGCGGGCGGCGGCCTCGCGCGCCACCTCGATGCCGTCGGCGCCCGGCATGACGATGTCGGTCAGCAGCATGTCCCACGGACCGTCGTCCAGGTTGGCGATGGCCTCGTCTCCGTTCTCGCACACGGCGACCTCGTGGCCCGCCCGTTCCAGCGCGCGGGCAAGGAAGCCGCGCAGGCTGTCGTCGTCTTCGGCGAGGAGGATGCGGGCCATGCGGCGGAGTCCGTTTACCAAACTTGGGCCCGACCCTACCGCGCCGTTCGTAAACCGCCCATGAAAACCCGCGGTCGCGGTTGGGGACGGATTTCGGTCGTAGGGGAGAAG